>JBFGDP010000079.1:0-9554 GCA_041580575.1 Christiangramia sp. | reverse complement strand
TTACTTTAATCCCGGTGAAAAGAACTTCAGTAGACACAGATAAGTCTTCAAATTTTGGAGCTTCACGGTGAATTGGAAGACCGTCTTTACCAGCTTTTGGCAAATCCCCTAATCCATCGATCGCATCACCAATTACATTGAACAGACGTCCGTAAACATCTTTTCCAACCGGCATTTGAATAGGATTTCCAGTGTTCACAACTTCAACTCCACGGCTAAGACCGTCGGTTGAATCCATAGATACAGTTCTTACGGTTTGTTCACCAATATGTGATTGCACCTCAAGAACCAATATAGAACCATCCTCTCTGGTGATCTCCAAAGAATCGTAGATCTTTGGCAGTTCAGCGTTTTCTGAGTCGAACACAACGTCAACTACAGGACCAATAATCTGGGCAACTTTACCTGTGACTTTAGACATTTATCTAATTCTTTAATTTTTAATAGTAAAATTCAAAAACCTATTTCGCTGATTTAAAAAACCATAAAAAAGAAACAGGTCATTTTCAGGCTGCAAAGATAAATTTTTCTGGCAAAAAACATATTGAAAAATTGAGAAGTTTTTAATGTTTCGCAAAACAGCTAAAATCCTGATTTAAAAGCATCAATTCTTTTAAAATAAAAAACCCTCTCAGCTAAAACTGAAAGGGTTCTCATATCTTTTTTCAATAATTTTATTCTACGGTAACAGATTTCGCCAGGTTTCTTGGCTGGTCTACATTCTTCCCAAGCATCACGGCTATATGATATGATAATAACTGTAACGGGATCGTAGTAAGTAGCGGCGTTAAAGACTCCATAGTCTCAGGCACCTCTATCACGTAATCTGCCAGGTCTCTTACTTCTTCATCACCTTCAGTAACCACCGCAATGATCTTTCCTTTTCTGGATTTGATCTCCTGAATATTACTCACAACCTTCTCATAGTGACCTTTTTTAGTAGCGATCACCACAACCGGCATTTGCTCATCTATAAGCGCAATAGGACCGTGTTTCATCTCTGCAGCAGGGTAACCTTCGGCATGGATATAAGAGATCTCCTTAAGCTTTAAAGCACCTTCCAGGGCTACAGGAAAATTATATCCTCTACCTAAATAAAGGCAGTTTGTAGCGTCTTTATATTTGTCTGCGATCTCCTGGATCAAAGTATCGGTTTTCAGCGCTATTTTAACCTTCTCAGGGATTCTTTCCAGCTCCTGTAAATGGAATTGGAAATCGCTATGTGAGATCGTTCCTTTAAACTTACCAAGCTTTAAAGCCATAAGGGTAAGCACAGTGATCTGAGTGGTAAAAGCTTTGGTAGAAGCAACCCCAATTTCAGGACCCGCATGCGTATATGCTCCCGCATGTGTTTCCCTGGAGATCGAAGAACCTACCACGTTACACACTCCAAATGCAAAAGCTCCTTTTTCCTTAGCCAACTTAATAGCCGCCATGGTATCTGCCGTCTCCCCACTTTGAGAAATAGCGATCACCACATCATTTTCTGAAATCACAGGATTTCTGTATCTGAATTCTGAAGCATACTCCACTTCAACCGGTATCCTCGCAATATCTTCAAAAATATACTCCGCAACCAGTCCGGCGTGCCAAGATGTACCACAGGCAACAATGATAAAGCGTTTTGCATTAGCTATTCGCTCCATATTATCATCTACCCCGGCCATTCTTATTATTCCCTGGTCCACCAGCATTCTACCTCTGTAGGTATCACTTATAGCATTAGGCTGCTCATGGATCTCCTTTAACATGAAATGTTCGTATCCGCCTTTTTCGATCTGCTCAAGGTTCAACTGTAATTCCTGGATATAAGGATCTACTAATGAATCATCTTTGATCTTACGGATCTTCACTTCTTTATGCCTTCTAATGACAGCCATCTCACCATCTTCCAGGTAAATAGCATTATTAGTGAATTCAATAAATGGAGAAGCATCTGAAGCCACAAAGAATTCATCGTCTCCAACTCCAATAGCTAACGGACTTCCTAAACGAGCAACCACAAGCTCATCTGGTTTCGTTTTATTGAACACAGTAATAGCATAAGCACCTACAGTCTGATTTAAAGCGATCTGTACGGCTTTTCCAAGTTTTACCCCCTCCTTTAAAATAACATCCTCGATAAGGTTTACAAGAACCTCTGTATCTGTATCACTTTTAAAAGTGTAACCTCTTTTCTTTAATTCCTTTTTTAAGGCATCGTAGTTTTCAATGATCCCGTTATGAATGATCACCAGGTCACCTGAATTAGAGTAATGAGGATGTGAATTCACATCATTTGGCTCCCCGTGAGTTGCCCATCTTGTATGGCCAATTCCAACAGTACCATCTGTAGATATTTCACTTTCCAGACGAGTTTTAAGATCGGCTACTTTACCTTTGGTTTTGCTCATTTTGAGATCTTTCCCATCATAAAGCGCTATCCCCGCACTATCATAACCCCTGTACTCAAGTCTTTGCAATCCTTTAAGAACGATAGGATAAGCTTCCCTATGCCCTATATATCCAACAATTCCACACATATTTTCTACTAATTATAGTTGGTATAGTATATTTTTAATTTTAATCTTTTATTCTCGTCATTAGACATGTTACCATGTAAAATCGTTCCGGTTGGTGTTAATGAATTAACTGCAGGAATACGATCTATTAAAGCCGGCATGTTACGGGTGGCAGACATTAGCGAACCTCCAATAGAGCCCTGCTGCCCGCGAGCAACTACAGAATTAATATTCGGCACGATCACCAGTCCAAGTTTTACATTTTCAGCATCTTCATTAATTATGCTACTCACATGATTAGTGATCCTGATATTATAAAATTTACCAGTCTCATCCTCGGCAACAACTTCTGAAAAATTGGTAAGCGACACATCGGGATTAGCCACACTGTAACTTACATCTATAGCATAATCTGCCAGGAAGGTATTATTGGTAAGGTCGTACAAATAAAGACGACGAGGTTCATCCCCACCTGTCAGCAAAGCATCATTTACGTAAAATGTAAGATCTGCTTCATTTACCAATAGTTTTTCTGCCTTGATCGCTTCCAATTCCTCTGCATCTGGAAACAGTTCGATTACCGCCATACTTCCCTCCTGAGCCTTCAGATAAAGATTTTCCGCACCAGTCTCGGCAGTTTGAGCATCGATAGTTTGAACAACATCAGCAGGCAATTCGCCTTTAAATGTATTAAAACGGTTTCCTGCGAGTGTCAGATCAAAAGTACCTCTTACTCTTTGAGTCTCTTCTTCCAGTTCCAGGTCTTTGGTATAATAAAGAGTGATCCTGGGAATAGAAGACTGGTCAGAGAAATTTAGCATGATCTGGCTCCCGCCCGTTCCGTTAGGCTCGGCTTTGATCAACAGACTTCGCAGGTAATTTCTGAAATTACTGTTGTTCATAAGATCAGATGAACCTTCTTTATCTATGATCTTTTGCTGAAAATAGTCTACAGGAAGCTTGATCCTGAAAGACGGATTATTTACTATAGTATCATTATCTCCCGAAGCATCAAGCTCATAAGAAACGTAAGAAAGTGCCGAAGGCTCAAAATCCTCCTCTATATAAAGGGCGTCTCCAACAATATTTTGTTCAACCACGTCCTGCTGATCTGAATAATATTTCTGTCTATCTTCAAATCCAACCTCGGGATCCAGATCATTCAGAAAATAGGAGGTTTCATAAACCGATAGTTTAAAAGACTCATTCCCGTAGATGGAATCTAATTCATAAAGGATCTCATCCCCCTCGGTATTTTCAACCTGACGGGAAAAATAAGGAACGGTCATTACCACACTATCCAGGACTACGTTAGCCCCAAAATCGGGATCTTCAGATGAAAGGGATACCTGGGTAACCACACTGGCAACGCTCTCGCCATACACAGGATGATTATGAACACCCAGCATAGAATGCACCAGGTTATTGGTTTGTATAGAATTTACTTTCTGAGAATAGGCATTTACTTCAACCTCTCTAAGTTCAACATTAGATGGGTTATTGATGATCTCCCCTCCTACTTCAGTGAATTCTTCATCGCAACCTATAAAAGCGAAAACAACAGCCAAGATGGCCGTTATTTGGAACAATCTGTTTAATTTCATTTAATACTTTTACTTACTTTTCAGACAATACTTTAGTGTCATAAAACTCCTGATAGGCGTGGGAGAAATTCTCTTTTTCAGTATAAGGAAGGACAGGCTTATTGATCTTCTCAACATAAGTTTTTAACTCATCTGGCACATTATCTCCACCTATGACCACAGCATCTGAATTATCTACTGCAGTTTTGATCAAATTGACGAAATTAGGGGTCTTCAAATGTTTAACATTAGAATTTTCCAGGCCGTCAAACAATATCTTCTCACGCAACTCTTCATCTAACGTCCCATCAAAACTTTGATTGTAAACAGAAGTCACAATTTTCGCATCTCTAAATAAAGGCTCGTTTCCGTAATAATTTCTAAGATATAAAGGCAATAGTGACGATAACCACCCATGTACATGGATAATATCTGGAGCCCAGTTAAGCTTCTTTACAGTTTCAATAACACCTTTAGCAAAGAAAATCGCTCTTTCGTCATTATCTGGAAAGAGATTTCCATCTTCGTCGGTAAGAGTAGCCTTTCTTTTGAAGTAATCTTCATTATCAATAAAGTAAACCTGCATTCTTTCTTTTGGAATAGAAGCTACTTTAATGATTAGAGGCATATCCAGGTCATTAATCACCAAATTCATACCTGAAAGCCTGATCACTTCATGCAATTGATGCCTTCTTTCATTGATATTACCAAACCTGGGCATAAAAATTCGAATTTGCCCGCCAAGGTTGTTTACCATTTTGGCAGCTTCAAATGAGGTTGAGGATATATCGGTTTCAGGTAAGTAGGGTATAACTTCAGACGAGACGTATAAGACTCTCTTATCTTTCATAAATTCTTTGCTTTAGTTACGTTTCCGAATAAAAAACACGCAAAATTACAAAATTTTATGCAGATTGCCAGAGAAATATTAAGTTTGCACGCTGTTAATTTTATAACAAAATGCAGATTTTTAGGGAGAAAGAACCACTTATACAGGCCATTCAGAAGATTAAATCTGAAGGAAAAAGCATTGGCCTGGTGCCAACCATGGGCGCACTACATGAGGGTCACCTTTCCCTGGTGAGCAATGCCACCAAAGATTCAGACCAGGTGGTGGTGAGTATCTTTGTAAATCCTACCCAGTTTAATAACAAGGAAGACCTTGAAAAATATCCACGGGACCTTGAAAAGGACCTGGAATTGCTCCGGGGCAGGAACGATAAAATCTGGGTCTTCTCCCCAACCACAGATCAGCTTTACGGAAAAGATGTGCTTTCTGAAAATTTTGATTTTGAAGGTTTGGAAGCTGTGATGGAAGGCAAATTCAGAGCCGGACATTTTAATGGAGTGGGAACGGTGGTAAAACGATTATTCGAAATCACCACTCCTACCAGAGCATATTTTGGGGAAAAAGATTTTCAGCAATTACAGATCGTTAGAAAACTTACTGAAAAAACGGGTTTACCGGTGGAGATCGTAGGCTGTCCAATCCTTAGGGAAGAATCGGGACTTGCAAGGTCTTCCAGAAACGAACGTCTAAGTAGCCAAAATAGAAAAGAGGCGGCTTATATCTATGAAACACTCAAAAATGCCAGGATACTTTTTGGCACAGAAAGTGCAGACCATGTTAGCCAGTGGGTTGAAGATCAGTTCAAGGACCATCCGAGTTTAGATCTGGAATATTTTGAGATCGCCGATTCGAAAACTCTTAAAAAGATTACTAAAAAAGAAAAAGGAAATAATTACAGGGCTTTTATTGCAGTATTTGCTGATGAAATTAGGCTTATAGACAATATAGCTCTGGATAATTAATTTAAAAAATGCAGATTCACGTAGTAAAGTCAAAGATCCACCGTGTAAAAGTTACCGGTGCCGATTTAAACTATATTGGGAGTATTACAATTGACGAGGACCTCATGGAGGCAGCCAATATTATTGAAGGAGAAAAAGTACAGATCGTTAATAATAATAATGGTGAACGCCTGGAAACCTACGTTATTCCAGGACCAAGAAATACCGGTGAGATCACATTAAATGGTGCAGCCGCCAGAAAAGTTGCCAAAGGAGACATTCTTATTATCATTTCATACGGGATCATGGACATGGAAGAAGCCCGAAATTTCAAGCCATCGCTGGTATTCCCAGATGAAGAAACCAATTTATTGAAATAAGCCCATTGAACAGGAAACTTATTAGAATTCTCAAGATCGGCATCCCCTTAACATTGGGGATTTTTTTGATCTGGTATTCCCTTAATAGTTCAACGCCGCAGGAGCGGGAACAGTTATGGCAGAGTATCCTGGATGCCAACAAATTCTGGATTCTAGTCTCTTTCATACTTGGTGCCATCTCGCATTTTTCCAGGGCCTATCGCTGGAAATTCATGCTCGAACCTATGGGTTATAAATCTTCGCAAGCGAACAGATTTATGGCGGTTATGGCCGCTTACCTGGCAAATTTTGGCATTCCCAGGTCAGGTGAAGTCCTACGAGCAGTCACCTTATCCACTTACGAAGGCGTCCCTTTTGAAAAAGGATTCGGCACGATCATATCTGAGAGAGTTGCAGATCTTCTTATCTTGATGCTGGTAATTGGTATAGCCCTGGTTTTCCAAACCGATGATCTTTTAGCTTATTTACAGCAACAAAATATTAATCCGCTGAACACCTTCTTCATTTTTTTAGGATTGGTTGCCATCATCATCCTGGGTCTCAATTTAGTGCGACGATCTAAATGGCTTCCGTTCCAAAAGATAAAAGACCTGGCCAGAGGTCTGCTGGAAGGAATGAAAAGCATATTGAACATGGAGCAAAAATGGGCATTTATATTCCATACCGTTTTTATCTGGGGCCTGTATCTACTTATGTTCTTCGTAATTCAAAAAAGTATCCCTGAAACCGCAAATACTCCTGCCGGTATCATTATGGCAGCTTTTGTTGTCGGCTCTTTTGCAGTATCGGCAACGAATGGCGGAATTGGCGTATATCCCCTTGCCGTTGGAGGTGTATTAATCTTTTTCGGGGTACAGGACCACGCTGCCGAAGCCTTTGGCTGGATCTCCTGGGCTACTCAAACCGCTGTGGTACTTCTGTTTGGCGGGCTATCCTTTATTTTACTTCCTATTCTTAATCGTAGGAAATAATAATTATATTGTAGGTCCGAATCAATATTACACCTATGAAACCATTTATGAGCTTGCTCGTGGCAATACTATTGCCACTGGCCAATTTTGCCCAGATAAAATATGAAAGTCTATCTTCCACAAAATTGGGCGAAACCAGGCAGATCAAAATTCAATTACCCAGAGATTACGAGGAAAATAAAGATAAGCGCTACCCTGTGGTGGTCGTACTGGATGGCGATTATTTATTTGAACCGGTAGCGGGAATGGTAGATTATTATGCCTACTGGGAAGATGCCCCAGAAATGATCGTAGTGGGGATCAACCAGGATGGCATTCGCACCGAAGATACTTATTACTCTGAGCAAAACTTCTTACCCGAAGGAAAAGGAGCTAAATTCTTTGAATTCATTGGCATGGAATTATTAGCACAGCTGGACCAGAAATACCGCACCGCCAATTTCAGGATCATTGTAGGACATGACTTTACCGCCAATTTCATTAATTATTATCTCTTAAAGCCAAATCCTATTTTCCAGGGCTACATCAATCTAAGTCCCGATCTGGCTCCAGAAATGGCTCAGAGAATAACCAATGCGCTCAGCACCGCCGAATCGAGAAAATGGTTTTACCTGGCTACCGGAAGCGACGACATCCCCGCTTTAAAAGAGAGCATTCTAGGTTTTGATAATAAACTGAAGAATATCGAGAATGATTTAGTCGCCTATAAATTCGATAACTTTGAGCATGCTACCCATTACTCTTTAGTTGGCAGGGCTATCCCTTCGGCTATTGAGAATATGTTTGAAATCTTCAGACCTATTACCACTAAGGATTATAATGAGAAATTACTGCAAACATCTGTTTCTCCCACGGCATATCTGGAAGAAAAGTATAAGTCTATCGAGGAGTTATACGGAATAAGGAAAAAGGTAAGCCTTAACGACTTTATGGCTGTTTACCGCGCCATCGAAAAAACACGTAATTGGGAAGAATATAAAGACCTTTATAAAATGGCTAACGACCATTATCCCGGCACCATGCTGGGAACTTATTTCGAAGCTCGCTATGAAGAAGAGACCGGAAACCCCAAAAAAGCGATGAGAATATATCAAAATGCTTACGGGCAGGAAAAGATCGCATTTTTAAACACCGACTTTATGCTTGCAAAAGCCGAAGCGATCAAAAAAGATTTCGGTTATTAGCATAAAATTTCAGGAATAGATGGCCAAGGTTAAGACTTCTTATTTTTGTCAGAAATGTGGGGCACAGTACGCCAAATGGCAGGGAAAATGTAATTCTTGCGGAGACTGGAATACGATCGTGGAAGAACTGGTGCAGAAGCCCGATGCTAAAGACTGGAAATCTTCTGCAAAAAAGGAAGCCAGGAAGGCCGCAAAACCGCTGCTCATTGCTGAGATTGAAAACACTCCCCAGAACCGGATGAACACCGGGAACAACGAATTAGACCGGGTACTGGGTGGAGGTATCGTACCGGGTTCGCTAACCTTACTGGGAGGGGAACCGGGAATAGGTAAAAGCACCCTGTTATTGCAGATCTCGCTGGGACTAAAATATCGCACCCTGTATGTTTCGGGTGAAGAAAGTCAGCAGCAAATTAAAATGCGGGCAGAAAGGATCAACCCTAATCCGGCCAACTGTTTCATACTCACCGAGACCAAAACTCAGAATATCTTCAGGCAGGTTGAAGAAGTAGAGCCAGAAGTAGTGATCATTGACTCTATACAAACCCTGCATAGCGATTATATAGAAAGCTCCCCCGGCAGCATTTCGCAAATAAGGGAATGTACTGCAGAGCTTATTAAATTTGCCAAGGAAAGTAATACACCCGTAATCCTTATTGGTCATATTACTAAAGAAGGCAGCATCGCCGGTCCCAAAGTTCTGGAACATATGGTAGATACCGTACTGCAATTCGAAGGTGATCGCAACCATGTATACCGCATATTAAGGGCCCATAAAAATAGATTTGGATCTACACATGAATTAGGCATTTATGAAATGCAAGGGAGCGGGTTGAGAGAAGTCACCAATCCCTCTGAGATCCTGATCTCTAAAAATGATGAAGACCTCAGCGGGACTGCCATAGCGTCTACCCTGGAAGGTATGAGGCCGTTGATGATAGAAATTCAGGCACTGGTTAGTACCGCGGTGTACGGAACTCCACAGCGATCTACTACAGGTTACAATGCAAAAAGATTGAATATGCTTCTTGCGGTTCTGGAAAAAAGAGCCGGGTTCAGACTCGGGGCCAAGGATGTTTTTCTCAACGTGACCGGAGGAATTAGTGTAGATGATCCTGCGATAGACCTTGCGGTAATTGCAGCG
>JBFGDP010000078.1:0-9682 GCA_041580575.1 Christiangramia sp. | reverse complement strand
CAGGAACCTACTGGTCGCAAGACGGGTAAGTGAGGATCAATTTGTGGGGGTAAATGCCGGTAAGGCAGATCATAATGGAATAGAATTTACCTCAGTTTTCAACGCTGATTTTTCCAGTGAAATTCAGCTGAAATTATATCTAAATTCCACTTTCAATGCTTTTAAATTCGATAAGTTCGTTGATCTTGGCGAAAATTATTCCGGTAATACGCTTCCCGGGGTGCCTGAATATATGGTGTCTCCCGGAGCTGAATTAAATTATAGGGGAATTACTGCCAATATTAATTACCAGGCTTTTGGAAGAATGGCACTCAACGACTTGAATTCCGGGTATACTGACCCTTACCAACTACTTAATTTCAAGTTGGATTATCATATGACTTTGAGTAAAAAATTAGAATTGAGATTCAACCTTGGGGTTGATAACATACTTGACGAGAAATATGCTTCAAGCATTGTTACAAATGCAGTTGGTTTTGGAAACTCTGCACCTCGATACTATTATCCCGGTACTCCAAGAAATTACTTTGGAGGGGTTAGACTGAATTTTAATCTATAATGTTATCCAGATCTTAATACAGTGAAGCGAAGGATCTTTGATATGTTGAAGTCAAAATTAGATTCCTCACTAGGTTCAGAATGATATCAAATGTCATCCAGAGCGTAAAGTAGTGCAGCGAAGGATCTTTATTAAATTAGAGTGAAGATGAGGTTTCTCATTATGTTCGGAATGACAGTTAAATCTACTTTTTTCTCACCACATCTGGTACCATAAACTCATAATTTCCCCCATGATGCATAACATCCCGTACAACGGTAGAAGATATGTGCGCCTTTCCTGAACTTGAAAGCAAAAACACACTTTCAATACCGGCCATTTTATAATTGGTTTGGCCTATTGCCTTTTCAAATTCCAGATCCTGGCCATTCCTGAGTCCGCGTAAAATAAAACCAGCTTTCCTGGCCTTACAAAATTCTACCGTAAGACCTTTATAAGTTGCCACTTCAATGCGATCTTCGTTATGGTAAGTTTTCTCCAGGAAATCTAAACGTTGCTCCAGACTAAACATATATTGCTTGCTGGAATTGGTTCCAATGGCAAGAATGATTTTGTCGAACAGTGGCAGCGCACGGTCTATGATATCTGTATGTCCCAGGGTTAAAGGATCGAAAGATCCGGGAAAAACTGCAATTTTCATCAGGTGTTTTTTGATCGGTTAATTAGGTAAAAGATAGTCAGAAATTATTACTATTGATTTAAAGCCGCTTCAATTGCGCTGCCAAACAGGTCTTTGAGGCTGATACCCGCTTTTTCTGCCTGTTGTGGTAAGATGCTTGCCTGGCTTATTCCGGGGTTCGTATTCATCTCGATGAAATGTGGTTCGCCCTTATGGAAAATGAACTCAGATCTTGAGAAGCCTTTCATCTTCAATTTTTTATAGATCATTACTGCGATGTCCTGAACTTTTTTAGTGTCTTCATCAGAAATTCTGGCCGGGGTAATCTCCTGCGACTGGCCGAGATATTTGGCGGCATAGTCAAAGAATTCACCATCTGGGACGATCTCTGTTACGGGTAGAGCCATTACTTCACCATTATAGGTGATTACTCCAACAGAAACCTCGGTTCCATCAAGGAACGATTCAATAATGGCTTCATCATCTTCAGAAAATGCAGTTTTGGCAGCAGGGATGATCTCTTCTTCTGTTTTTACCTTCGTAACCCCGAAGCTACTACCGGCGCGGTTTGCTTTGACAAAACATGGTAAGCCTACAGTATCTATAATTGCTTTTGTATCTATTTCCTCATCTTTATTTAAGAAATAATTCGTTGCCGCTTTGATACCGTAGGGCCTCAATACACTTATGAGATCCCTTTTATTAAAGGTTAGAGCAGATTGATAATAATCACAACTGGTTTGTGGAATACCTATCAATTCAAGATACGCCTGTAAAAGGCCATTTTCTCCCGGAGTTCCATGTATGGTATTAAAAACACAGTCAAATTGAACGACCTCGTCATTGATCTTAACGGTGAAATTACTTTTATTTATAGGGTAAGGGGTATCATCTTCAGTGACTACAAACCATTCTCCCTGCAATATATGTACCCGGTAAGGTTCATAGATTGCGCGATCCAGGTGTTTGTACACTATGTTTCCGCTGTTGATAGAAATGCGATATTCACTGGAATATCCGCCCATGGCAATGGCGATCTTTTTCTTCATATTCAATATATCCGGTTAGATGTCGTTAAACAAAAATATCACTTAAAAGGGCAGTCACCAAAACCAATGGGTTTTATATCTTTGCCCATTATCTAAAAACTATGGGATTATTTCGATTTATCTTCAGCAAGACCTTTTTAATTCAACTGGTACTTGCCGTTATTGTGTTGGTTGTAATATCATTCTTAACGATGCAATGGCTGGATTATTCTACCAACCAGGATCAGAGGATCGAGGTGCCAGATCTTGCCAAAATGAATCTGGATAAGGTGGAGGATAGGCTGGAAGAGTTGGATCTGGATTTCGAGATCTTAGATTCGGCTAATTTTAATCCTGAATATCCCAGATATTCAGTGATAGACCAGGTGCCTGCACCGGGGAAATTTGTGAAGGAAGACCGAAAGATCTATCTCACGCTAAACCCTTCAGGATATCGAAAAATAGAAGTCCCCAATAACCTTATTAGAAAGACCAGAAGACAGGTGGAACCCACTTTAAGATCTCTAGGCTTTGAAATAGGTGAAATCACCTATAAGCCGGATATTGCAGAGGATGCCGTTCTGGAATTGAGGCATAAAGGTCAACTGGTGAAACCCGGTGAAAAATTGATGAAAACCTCTAAAATAGACCTTGTTCTTGGTGATGGCAGTGGCAGATATAGAGAAACTATAGAAGATAGTATAGAGATTGAAGGTGAAACCGAAAAAGAAGTAGATGAATTCTAATAAAGACCAGCGTGAGGAGATTGAAGATGAAGAAGAAGACGATAGTCTTTATGAACATCATAAGTTTATAGCTGAGGTAGGACAGAATCCACTGAGGGTAGATAAGTATCTAATGAATTTTATCGAAAATGCTACTCGTAGTAAAATTCAGAAAGCCGCAAAGAGTGGAAATATTTACGTAAATGGAGAAATCGTCAAACAGAATTACAAAGTAAAAGGCGGGGACGTTGTTCAGGTAATGTTTGAACATCCTCCTTATGAATATTTACTGGTGCCCGAAGATATTCCCATCGATATCGTTTATGAAGATGATACATTGCTGGTGGTGAATAAACCTGCGGGTATGGTAGTGCATCCGGGACATGGAAACTACAGCGGGACCCTTATCAATGCTTTGGTGCATCATTTTGATAATTTACCAAATAACAGTAGTGACCGGCCGGGGCTCGTACATAGAATAGACAAAGATACCACGGGGCTGTTGGTGGTGGCTAAGACAGAGGAAGCTATGGCTCATCTTTCCAAGCAATTCTTTGATAAATCCAGCGAAAGAGAGTATGTAGCTATCGCCTGGGGTAATATTGAAGAAGATGAAGGGACTATTGAAGGTAATATTGGTAGAAACCCTAAGAACCGACTTCAGAATATGGTTTACCTGGGGGATGATGCCGAAAATGGCAAGCCCGCGGTAACTCATTATAAAGTTTTAGAAAGATTAGGATATGTAACGCTTGTATCCTGTAAACTGGAAACCGGTAGAACTCATCAGATCAGGGTGCATATGAAGCATATTGGGCATACTCTTTTTAATGATGAGCGTTATGGAGGCGACCGGATTCTTAAAGGAACCACTTTTACGAAATATAAACAGTTCGTAGAAAATTGCTTTAAGATCCTGCCAAGACAGGCACTTCATGCTAAGACATTAGGTTTTGAACACCCTGTCACCGGAAATTGGATGAGCTTTAATACCGAGCTGCCCCAGGATATGGTAGACTGTATAGACAAGTGGAGGGGTTATGCCAAAAGTCAATTAGAAGGTTTGTAGCATAAAAGACTTCTATAGATTCATAAGAAACAAATTTCATGGAGGTTTTAGGTTTTATACTGAAAAATTATCTTTGAGAGAAAATAACTGAAAAGAAATGAAAATTGTTGTTTCGCCGGCGAAAACGCTGGATTATGAATCAAAATTACCCACTACCCGGGGAACTCAGCCCGAATTTCTGGAAACAGCTGTCAAGCTGAACCGTAAACTTGCGAGACAAAGCAAAAAAAAGATTTCAGAATTAATGAGCATCAGCGATAACCTGGCAGATCTTAATTATTCCCGTTACCAGGAGTTTCAGGATGAACATGATAAAAAGAATTCTCGTCCTGCCATGTATGCTTTTAATGGGGACGTTTATACAGGTTTGGACGCCTATACTATCCCAACAGGCAAGTTAGATATAGTGCAGGATACATTAAGGATCCTTTCCGGGATGTATGGTGTATTGAGGCCCTTGGACCTAATTCAGCCTTATCGCCTGGAGATGGGAACATCTATTGGGATTGATAGAAAAGATAATCTCTACGAAGTCTGGAAGAAAAAGGTGACAGATTATTTGAATAATGAATTAGAAGATGATGAATTATTCCTGAACCTGGCCAGCAACGAATATTTTAAAGCGGTAGATACTAAAAAACTTAAGGTTCCCGTAATTGCTCCTGTTTTTAAGGATTTTAAAAACGGAAAATTGAAGATCATTAGTTTCTTTGCCAAGAAAGCCCGTGGCTCTATGGTTCGCTATATCATTGATAAGGATTGTAGAACCTTAGAAGATGTAAAAGGCTTTGACTATGACGGCTATCGCTTTAGTGAAGAGCATACCAAGAAGGAGAATGAGCCTGCTTTTATTCGTTAAACTTTTTAAACATAATTTTTTTCAGCTCCTCACAGCTCCTGAAACGAGTTCAGGATGACGTATCTTTAAAATCAAGCTTAGGGTTTAATACTTTCAGCTAAAAGCTATCAATTTGGAACTCTTCCATCATAAACATCCATATCAGCCATTTATTCCGGAAACGGCAACCAAACTTATAGTAGGTACACTACCACCACCCAGGTTTACCAAAAGGCAGTTGAGGCAGGATGATGTAGATTTTTGCTATGGTAGTGGCGATGGTCAGCTTTGGGTCATTTTAGACAGAATCTTTGACCTGGATTTAAAATTTGAAAATACTCCGGAAGCTGTTAAACAAAGGAAAGATTTTCTAATTAAAAGAGGGATCGGGATTTGTGATGTAGTAGAGAGCAGCAGGAGGGAAAAGATCGATGCGTCAGATATTGGAATGCAGAAGGTGGAATTGAGAGATATGATCTCCATTTTAAAAAAGCACCCTAAAGTTGATACCCTGCTTTTTACCGGTGGAAACTCTAAAAATGGTCCGGAATATTTTTTCAGAAAATACCTCAAAGAATCTGAACACGAGATCAGGTTAAAAGTAATTTCGAACAAAGCGCCCAGAATACACCAGTTTTTACTGGAGGGCAGGTTAATTAAAACAGTTTCTCTTATTGCGCCGTCTGGTGCAGCCAATATCGCAGTTGGAAGCACACCTTTGTACAAAGAACTGAAAAAGAAAAACCCTGAATTCAACACAATTGATTTCAGGGTTCTACAGTATAAAGAATTTTTTTAGTTCATTGCAATTCTTTCTTATCCTGGTCTGACAGGGTAGTAGGCTTAATTTTAAATTTACGGCGTTTGGGTCTTAATTTACCACTAGTGCCAATTGCAATTTTTCCTCTTTTAGTTTTTTTGTCGCCTTTGCCCATCCTTATTTTTTATTCTGCTGATCTTTAATTGTCTTTTCATCAAAATCAACTTCATTCGTCTTTTCGTTTCTGTTGCCGGTAGGGTTCGTTGGATTGGTTTGATCCTTTCTTCTTTCTTTGTGATTATCTTCAATTGGTCCTCCCATAATAATAAGTTTTAAAATTCACTCTAATATAGGTAGAAGTAGTCTTAAAAGCTGCTAACAGCCTGTTACAATTAGGTTAAAGCTCTAATATTATTAATAAACCCGGGAATATTTGAAATCCCATTGTTTTCAATATAAGTAATGAAAGCACTGCCTATAATCGCTCCTTTGGCATATTCAGTTGCCTGGTCGAAAGTTTCACTATCTTTAATTCCGAATCCTACTATTTGAGGATTCTTAAGCTTAAGATCATTTATCCTTTTAAAATAAGCCTTTGTTTCTTCTCCAAAACCACTAGTGGAGCCTGTCACGCTAGCACTGCTCACCATATAGATAAATCCCTTAGAAATTGAATCTATGAATCTAATGCGCTCATTTGAAGTTTGCGGAGTGATAAGAAACACATTGATAAGTCCGTATTTCTCAAATAATTCCTGATATTTTTCGTGATATACATCTACCGGGAGGTCGGGGATAATAAGGCCGTCGATGCCAACCGACTGGCATTTTCTGCAGAAATCTTCCACCCCATACTGCAGGATAGGATTGAAATAACCCATAATAATAAGAGGAATTTCTACCTTAGCTCTGATTCCCTCTAATTGCTGAAATAATTTCGTAGTCGTCATTCCATTTTTCAGCGCTTTGGTGGAACTTTCCTGAATGGTTGGACCATCAGCCAGAGGGTCACTGAATGGTAGTCCTATTTCAATGAAATCCACACCGCTTTTTTCAAGATCCACGATGACCTTTGCGGTATCATCGGTATTGGGAAACCCGGCCGTGAAATATATGGATAGCAGTTTATGATCTTCCTGCAGTTTTTGATTTATTCTATTCATTCTATCTTTTTTTATCATTGCTTGGCCAATAGACCAAAGCAATCTTTTTTTCGTCACGCTGAATTTATTTCAGCGTCTCAATAGATTCTGATACAAGTTCAGAATGACGTGCTATTACAGATTAAAATATTCTATATATGTATTAAGGTCTTTGTCCCCTCGTCCTGAAAGATTGATCACTACCACGTCATCTTGCCTGAACTTCCTGTCTTTAAAGATCGCCAGGGCATGAGAGGTTTCAATAGCCGGGATGATCCCTTCCAGTTTTGCCAGTTCCAAACCGGCATTCATGGCGGCTTCGTCGGTAATACTTATAAATTCTCCCCGTCCGCTGGTAAAGAGGTTTGCATGCATAGGCCCAACTCCAGGGTAATCCAGTCCGGCAGAAATAGAATAAGGCTCAGTGATCTGGCCGTCTCCTGTTTGCATCAGTAAAGTTTTGCTACCGTGGATGATTCCCGTTTTCCCAAGCGCCGAGGTGGCCGCGCTTTCGCCCGAATCAATTCCTTTTCCGGCAGCTTCTACTGCGATAATTCCAACTGCCGGATTATCCAGATAATGGTAATAGGCTCCGGCAGCATTAGATCCGCCACCAACACAGGCGACAACATAATCCGGGTCTTCCTTTCCTTCTTTTTCTTTAAGCTGAACTTTTATTTCTTCAGAGATCACCGCCTGGAATCTCGCTACCATATCGGGATACGGGTGCGGCCCAACCACAGAACCAATTATGTAATGGGTGTCCACCGGATTATTGATCCAGTCGCGAATCGCTTCATTTGTGGCATCCTTTAAAGTTCGGCTTCCAGATTTTGCCGGAACAACTTTTGCTCCCAGCATTTTCATACGGGCAACATTCGGTGCCTGCCTGTCGATATCGATCTCGCCCATATAAACGATGCATTCCATCCCCATTAGTGCACAAACAGTAGCTGTTGCTACACCATGCTGTCCCGCTCCCGTTTCAGCAATGATTCGCTTTTTACCCAGCTTCTGCGCCATAAGTATCTGCCCAATAGTGTTATTCACCTTGTGAGCACCAGTGTGACAAAGATCTTCTCTTTTTAAATATACCTTCGTGCCATATTTTTCACTGAACCTTTTTGCAAAATATAATGGAGTAGGTCTGCCTACGTATTCCTTTAATAGCTCTTTGAACTCTTTCTGGAAGGATTCCTCCTGCATGATCTCTAAATAACCAGAACGCAATTCCTCTACATTGGGATATAACATCTCGGGAATGTATGCGCCGCCAAATTCTCCGTAATATCCTTTTTCATTAACCTGATAGCTCATTTTATGAATTTATCTGTGTTTTAAAATCTTTCAATTCCTTTAATTTTTTTAATCCGGGCTTTAGTTCGAATTTACTGTTAACATCTACGGCGTAGAGCAACCCCGGTTTTTCTATACTATTAAAATGTCTTTTTAAGTCGGCAATAGCATCTGCATGATCTGGGCCTATGCCGCCACTTAAGAAGAAGGGAGTATCTGACGGATAACCGTGCAGGATCTTCCAATCAAACTCGGTACCGTTTCCTCCTCTTAAGACTCCCTTAGTGTCAAATAGAAAATAATCTACGATCCCTTCAAAAGGTTTTATGATCTGAAAATCGAAAGTGTCGCCTATAGAAAATACCTTAATAAGCTCAGGAGTATTTCCCGATTGCTGAAGTTTAGATCTTAAGTCCTTTGCATGTGCTGCTGTTTCTTCACCATGCAACTGGATTGCATTAAGCTCATATTCCAGAACTTTTTCAAGAATCTCTTCTATGGTGGCATTTACAAAAACTCCGGTTTTTTTGATCTCTCCGGGAAGTTCAGGCAGCGATCCATCAAAGAAACGTGGTGACTTTTCATAAAATATAAATCCCATATAATCAGGCTGAATTTCTGCTATCTGGATCATATTCCCTGGCTGTTGCATTCCGCAAACCTTAAGGCTCAATCCCGAGCTTTGTCCCGAGGCCGAGATGAAAAGACTGCTCTCATTCTTATTGGCACGTTCCATTAGACTGTAGATCTTAGAGTATTAATAAAATCTCCGGCCGAAGCGCCGGGATCATTGGTTTTCATGAAATTTTCTCCTATGAGAAAGCCATTATATCCGTAATTCTTAAGGTCATTGATGGCCATTGTATCGCTAATTCCACTTTCAGAAACTTTTACAAACCCGGAAGGAATAAGTTTGGCCAGTTTTTTTGAATTCTCAATACTTACTTCAAAGGTCTTTAAATCTCTATTGTTCACCCCGATCATATCGGCATTCACTTTTAAAGATTTCTTCAGTTCCTCTTCATCATGAATTTCCAGAAGAACATCCATTCCCAGTGATTTTGCACTATTGGCGAAATAAATCAATTGCTTCTCGGTTAAAACCGCTGCGATCAATAAAATGGCATCTGCCCCATAGGCTCTCGCTTCGATGATTTGGTATTCGTCAATAATAAAATCTTTTCTAAGTATTGGGATTTCTACGGAAGCTCTTGCGAATAAAAGATCTTCCAGGGAACCGCCAAAATATTTTCCGTCTGTAAGTACTGAAATTCCAGATGCGCCGGCATCCTGATATCCCTTAGCCACTTCATTTACATTCAAATTCTGATTGATGACAGATTTTGATGGTGATCTTCTTTTGTGTTCTGCTATAATCCCTGATCCCTTCTTTAGATTTTCAGATAAAGACAGGCAAGTTCTATCAAACAAAACGGAACCTTCCAGTTGAGAAGCTGGAATTAAAGATCTTTTTAATTCTACCTCTTTAAATTTATCTATGATGATTTTATCTAAAATATTCATGTGTTTTTATTTTGACTAAGAGCTTGTAATTTTTTAAAACTTTCAAGTGCTTTTCCCGAATCTAAAGATTCTTTGGCAGCCATAAATCCTTCTTCGGGTTCTAAATTTCTTGAGGTTGCAAT
>JBFGDP010000077.1:0-9755 GCA_041580575.1 Christiangramia sp. | reverse complement strand
TAAAGGAAGCGATCCCAAAATCTGAGTTTTGCTTAAATTCATCCTGGATCTCAACCAAATTCTTATTCATTATGGGGCAGATGGTAGGACAGGTAGTGAAAAAGAATTCTACCAGATATACCTTCCCCAGGTAATCTTCGTTAGAGATCGTATCACCGTATTGATTTACGAACTTAAAGGCCGGCGCTTTTTTCTTTTCTCCATCCAGCACGATATAGGCAAGAGGTTCCCCGGTTTTCACTTTACTGCGCTGTCTTTTTTGGTTTAACCTGTCTGAAGAGACCACCTGATCATCATTGATCCTGTCTATGATCTTAGGGATGAACAAGATCCCAAAAATGAGGATCACCAAAGAAATGCCTACGTACGAGTAATTTTTCATATTACTTTTTCCTTTCCGGATTATTTCGTTTTAAGGCCAGCCTGTATTCAGCGAGGATCACCTTAACGTCATCATTCATCTTATTATTCAATTCGGCCACATCTCTGGAATCATACCCATACAGTTTACCATGATCTTCGTCATCATCCCTTCCGCGTAAGTTGGCTTTTTTATCTACTATAAACACATATGGGGTATGTCCGTCTGCATCTAATTTATGCGGAGTTTTAAAACTGGCAAATACCTGCTGAATATCATTCCTGTTTGCATAGGCGATCTTCCATTTTGAAGATTCACTAATCTTCCGGAATTCATCAACAAAGTCGCTGGTCTCTTCTTTTGCCTCTTTCGGAAGAATGATCACGAATTGAAAATCATCGAAATCATAATATTTTTCAAGGATCTTTTTATCCAGGTTAAAGGTATTCCCTTTTATATTTTCAAGATCTGAACCAAAAAAGGCGACCACACTAATATGGTCTTTAAAACTCACAATACTGTCTGTATTATTTTCAAAGGAAGTGATATCCTGAACATTTTCTGTAAGCACAGGCAGTTTGGCAAAATTGTTTTTTCCGGAAGCAAAGAACAGGTAAGCAGTGATAGGAAGAGCGAATAATATTCCAAGTACCAGGAACTTTTTCATAAGTAGAAATCCATTTTTACTATGGGGTACAAAAATAAAAAGACGGTTTTATAAAACCGCCTTTTCCATTGTTTTTAACTTTTGTATTTAGAAGTCCCAGGCAACATGCCCGCTCTTATAAACGTCATATATATATCCGCCTTCAGTAAGAAGAATAAAGATAAGGTAACTAATTAGGAAAATCGATGTCCAAACGATCGCTCTTCTTAATCCCTTGGTTTCATGCTCAAGGTGCATAAAAGCCCAGGCGATATAATAAGCCTTATAGATCGTTAGAATAATGAAAACCCAGTTAAGAAGTCTCATCCCTAAAAAGTTGGTATCGGTAAGGAATGCAGGTTTAATGATCCCGAAGATAACCTCTACGATAGTTACCACAGAAAGTATTGCGAAAACTATCCAGATCCTTTTAGTTGCAGATTCGTGATGTGTTGTAGTATCGTGCGCCATAATAATTTATTTCTGAATTATACCAGGTAAAAGAAGGTGAATACAAATACCCATACAAGGTCTACAAAGTGCCAGTAAAGTCCTACTTTTTCAACCATCTCGTAGCTTCCTCGCCTGTCGTAGGTACCAATAATGACATTAAAGAAGATAATGATATTGATGATCACTCCGGAAAATACGTGGAACCCGTGAAAACCGGTAATAAAGAAAAAGAAGTCGGCAAATAGAGGTGCTCCGTATTCGTTCTGAACCAGGTTCGCTCCTTCTACGGTGCCAATGGCCTCATTATTCAATTTACTCAAAGATTCTTCTCTGGTAAGAATTGTTTTCTGACCTTTTTCGGTTAACGTCTGAGTCCTGATCAGCAGATCTTCATTTTGCATAAAGCCTGCCTTCACTTCTTCAAGACTATAGGTTGGAAGGTCTCTACCCTCATCGAACCAGATCCCGTTATTGGCTTCATGTTCTACTCTCTCACCGACGATAGGAACAGCAATTTCAGACAGGGCTACACGCTCACCGTCTGCATTGACGAACTGAAGGATATTCCCTCCTGCCGTGGTTACTGCACCATATTCACCTTTGATGAAATTCTTCCATTCCCAGGCCTGAGATCCTACGAAAATAAGACCACCAATAATGGTAAGGAACATATAAATTGTAACCTTTCCTTTCTTCATATGGTGACCGGCATCTACCGCCAATACCATAGTTACCGAAGAAAAGATAAGGATAAAGGTCATCAACGCCACATAGTACATAGGAGCGTCTACGCCATGCAGAAACGGGAAGTGATTGAACACCTCATCTGCGATTGGCCATGAATCGATGAATTTAAATCTTGAAAAACCATAAGCGGCAAGGAATCCTGAAAATGTCAAAGCATCGGAAAGGATGAAGAACCACATCATCATTTTTCCGTAACTTGCTTTTAGTGGCTGATTACCACCACCCCAGGTTTTTCCTTCAGTGCCTGTTCTAACGACAGTCGCCTCCATAGAAGTAGTTTAATGTTAAAGGATGCGCAAAAATACGCATTTTTATTATCTATAGAAATAGAAAAACAAAATCAAAAATATCCAAAGTACATCTACAAAATGCCAGAAGGTCTCAGCAAGCTCAAAGCCAAGCATTTGCCCTGCTTTATAGCGTTGTTTAAAATGGTTATAAATTAAGACCAAAAGCACAATGATACCTGCGATAAGGTGCGCTAAGTGCACGCAAACAAGGATATAAATAAAAGATGTGGTCACCGTACTCTCTGCTCCGGTAAACCAGTATCCCTGACTTAATATCTCACTAAATCCATAAAATTGAAAAACGATAAAAAGAATTGCCAGAATGAGAGTACCTATCAAAAATGCACTGGCATTTTTTCGATTCCCGGCCAGGATCATTTTTTTGCTTAAGAACAAAGTAAAGCTACTGGCAACAATCACAAGCGTGCTCCACAAAAAAGCTATGGGCAACTCAAAATCTACCAGCCAGTCTGGTCTGTTCTTACTCACTACATAAGCACTCATTAGTCCCGCAAAGGTCATGGTCATACTTATAATTCCGAACCAGAGCATCATTTTCCTGGCCCGGCCATGTTTCATCTCGTCAGATCCCTGAGTTAAATCCATTGTCTAATAAATTTATCCATTACATAAACTATTTGCAACAATGTTATATAGGAAACACTGGCAAACATCAATTTTTTAGCCGCCTCTGCGGTCTTCTCTCTATAGAGCCTGAGCGCATAGTAAAGCATTCCCAGACCTAAAATGAAAATGATCACTCCAGAAACCGGAGTTAAAAATAATTTCCCGGTAACACCAAACACAGGAACCAGGGAAACTATGATGGTCCAGCAGGTATAAAGGATTATCTGAATCGCTGTCCCCTTATCCCTTTTACCGGTTGGCAGCATAAAAAAGCCGCCTTTCTTATAGTCATCATACAACCACCAGCCTATGGCCCAGAAATGTGGAAACTGCCAGAAGAACTGTATCATGAACAATGTACCCGGCTCTATACTAAAATTGCCAGTAGCGGCCACCCACCCTAACATAAACGGGATCGCTCCCGGAAATGCACCTACAAAAACAGATAAAGGAGTTTTTGTCTTTAAAGGAGTATAGATACTTACATAGAGAAATATACTGATAGCGCCGAACATGGCTGTTTTCGGATTGATCACATATAATACTATTAACCCCAAAACTGTAAAGACACTTGCAATAGCGAAGGCTACCGTGTTGGTCATTCTGCCCGCCGGAAGTGGTCTGTTTTTGGTTCTGTCCATCAAGGCATCCAGATTCTTCTCGATGATCTGGTTATATGCGTTAGAAGCTCCCACCATTAGATAGCCACCAATTGCCAGCAAGGTAACCACCACAAAATCTATATTATCTGCTCCCAGAAAATAACCGGCTACCGAGGAAAAGACTACGCTAATAGCCAACCTCATCTTGGTAATTTCCTTAAAATCTGTAAGAAGGGAAGCGCTGGAAGTATGTACGCGTGTGTTGCTCAAAAAAAGCTTTTTTTTAACTGGCGCAAAGATACTTCTTAATTAGGTTTTGGCAAGGATGGCAATGTGTTAATTTTCAGAGGAGAAAATCACTAATAATCAAAGTACCAGTTAAAGATATCTGTCCTTAGACCGAAATTGATCCAGGCGGTAGAATTATCAAAATTTGGGATCGTATTGGATTGAACATCGAAGTCCCGATAAATGAAACTGGCGAAAAGTTTTAAGTTAGTGCTTGGATTAACAATATACCCAGCCTCCAATTCTGTGTAAAATGAATTTGTGGTATTCCCCTGGCCTATCTCCACGCCGGTTTCAAAAGGACGGTCATCTTCTGTCCTGTAAATATCCTGACCGTAATTTGATTTTGATCCGAAATCTGAAAAATCAAAGCCACGTTCACCCAGTATTATTTTAGTAGATCCATACCACCTATCTCTTCTATACCTGGCTATCCCGATAAATTCCCTGAAGTTCGCACCCCATAAGTGAGCCATAGACTGATTGTTATGACCGTAATTCAGCGTAATTGAATTATGAGAATAGGTGTATGGCCTCACCTGGTTATATTCTGCCTGCAGGTATAGATTGTTTATTTTAAAGGCATCAAAATATTTCAGGCCAGCCTGAAAACCTAACTTATTCTTCCAGCTGCCCTCACCACCAAAGATATCACTTGAAGAGAACTCGTCAATAAGCCACTGTCCATAAGCATACATTTGATTGGAGAACTTATATTTCCCAGATAACCCAATGATCGCGTTACCACCATCAGCTCCGGTAGCGAACTCGATCGCCCGATAGAAAATTACTGGATTAAGATAATTGATATCAAAGCCCCGGTCATTATCATTTTCCCACATCACAGATTCAAAGAAACCCAGGTTCAGCCTTTTAGTAACATTGAGGCTTAAGTAATGATTGGCGATATACTTTGTTCGGTATGAACCGCTATTTACCACCGCCGGTCTTACATCCCGCAAAGACATCCAGGTATTGGTATATTTTAATTTCCAGAAATTCGTATTTAGCTTCAGATAAGGATAAGGAGAAGCATTATCACTCAAGATCAGAGACCGGTATCCATCTCCAATAAAATTCTTTCCGTGACCAAACTGAATATTGATAAATTCTGCCGGGGTAAAAGACAAATAACCTTCAGCAACAGGGTAATCATAACCATCGTCCATAAAGGTTTTGGCAACTCCTCTTCCCGGAACGATCGCCGGGTCACCACCAGCTGGTCTTATAGATTCAGCATAACGATTATAATATTCAGCAAATCTGCCCTGGCTTTCGTAGACTACAGAGTAAAAGTTGAATTTTTTACCCAAACCTCCCTGAACTATGAATTGACGGCCGTTGTTATAAGTAAATTCATGCGCGATCTGCTCAAAATCTTTCCCGATCTGTAGGTCGAAACCGGGATCCAGGGTAAACCAGTACTTATCTGTTTGAAATCGAACCAGGTGCTCATTCCATAATTTTCTACCAGCGAAAGTTGAGCGATCCTGAAGTAATTGAGATCGCTGTTCCTCAAAATCATAATACCTGTTAACCTCACCAAACATTAGAGGCTTGGATGCAGAATGTGTATTTGTGCCTATTTGATTAAATTCCCTATCGAACCTTGAATAAAATTCATGAGATAAAGGAATATTGATCTCACTGCCGTACCTTGGAGTTGTAAAGGGGTCAGACTTTATTCTCTCGTATTCGGTAAGTATATCGTCTTTCTCATTGTTCTTTGGGATCTCCACTTTCAAAATGAGCTCTTCGTCCTCTGGCAACGGCTGGATTGCAGCATTGCCCTGCAGCGGAATCTTAATCGGCATCTTAAACTGCATATGCACCGCCCTGCCATTATATTTTGCAGGTTCTATAACCGGCAGCGATGCAAAAACCCTCTTAATTTCATCTTTTAACTCATCATAGGCTGCATCAAGGTAGATCAACTGGAACTCACCATTTTTATCCACTTCAAAAATGATCGTTAATTGTCCTTTATAATTTTCATCCTGGACTACTTGCGGCACCTTAAAGTTTGCAAGTATATGACTAACCAATGTGCGGTTAAAACAGTTTTCCTGATCCTGATAGTTCCCCTGTTCACATTCGGGAAATTCAGGATATAACTCAGAAGACAGATTAAGATCCTGCGCTGTGATATTTAAACTAAGAAAAAAAAATGAGAGAAGTAAAATATACTTCATACGCTTAGGGGGCCAATAGTTTATGGGTGTAATATACAGTTTTTCTAAAAGTGAATTTACATAAAATAAAAAATCCCCTGCTAAAAGCAGGGGATCAATATATATAAAATAGTTTTTTAGTCCTGTACCTTAAAAGCAATAGGAAGAGAATACATTACCCCTACCGGCTTACCACGTTGTTTACCCGGTTTCATTTTAGGCAAACTATTAATAACTCTCGCGGCTTCCTGCTCAAGTCTTGGGTGTGGAGCACGTGCTCTTACCTGCCCGATATTTCCTTTTTCATCAATTCTAAACTGAACGATCACACGGTTAATACCGCTTAAACCAAGTTCAGCTCCAAGATCTGTATCAAACTCTTTGTTCACATACTTTGAGATCTTCTCACTCATACACTTCTTACGCTCGTCGTTATTCCTAAGATTCTCACAACCAGGGAAGATCGGCACATCCTCAATAACCGCAAACGGAACATCTGCCACCTCTTCTTCTTCAGGCGCCTCAACAACTTCTTCTACCTCTACGATCTCATCAAGATTGGTTTCAGTAGACTGAATTTCATCTTCTTCAACCTCTTCTTCATCTTCCACAACCTCGATCACCTCTGGTGCCGGTGGCGGTGGTGGCGGTGGTGGTGGCGTATTTTGCATTTCAGTAATTGGCACATCCTCTTCATCAAGGGCGTCCATATTTACCTGTCCTATATCTATATTGTCTGGGTCATAAGTTTTCCACTCAATCGCCCTCCAGGTTATAAATAGAACTAGTACAAGACCAAGTTGAAGAAACAATACACTGTTTCTATTCAAATTAGCCTTCGGATTTTTCTTAGGTTCCATAATGCGTTATATTGTTAAGGGTTGCTAAAATAAAGATTTTTTCTAAAAAACTAAATATATCTGGGATAATAAGTCATTAAAACTACACTAATTCCCTAAACCGCTCACTATCATTCCTGAACTTTAAACCTAATAGGTATGGTATAGGAAACAGGAACGGCTTTTCCCTGCTGGCGCCCGGGTTTCATTTGAGGCAATTTCCCTATAACTCTGCGCGCTTCCTTTTCTAATTCAGGATGTGGAGCTCTGGTTTGTATCTTCTCCACCAATCCTTGCTTATTCACTACAAACATTACCAGCACAAGATTCGTACCAGTGAGACCAAGTTCTGAACCTAACCCCGTGTCGAACTCTTTGTTTACAAATTTACTGATTTTTGAGCTCATGCATTTCTTACGCTCACTATTCCCGTTTAAATCTTCACAACCAGGAAACAAGGGAACTTCTTCTATGAAAGCATAGGGTACTTCTACAGGGTCATCAGGTGTCTCCGGCTCTACTATATCGCCAGGTTCGGGAAGGTCGTTGAGTTCAAAATCTATAGGAGCAACTGCATCTTCTATAATATCCTTATCGTCTGGAACCTCATCGATCTCGTCCAGGATCGTTCTTGGTGGCGGCGGAGGTGTTAATTCGGGAAGAATAGTAACAGGCGGAGTCTCTTCTTGCAGGTTATCTACCATGATCTTACGATCTTCCGGTAATTTTTCCTCATAGGTTTTCCAATTAAAGGCCTGGAGGGTTAAAAATAATATAAGGATAAGTCCAATTTGAAGAAAAAGGACCCACTTCCGGCGAAGGTCTGCCTTCGGGTTTTTCTTAGGTTTCATAAAACAGTCAGTTAATAAAGGTTATAATTTAGTCAGGCAACTTTCTGTTTTAGCTTTTTCACCGTCGGCGCCATGACCATGAAAAATAAAACAGCAAGTACTACACCAGTAGAATTAGCCAGAACATCCCACCAATCGGGTGTCCTGTAACTGGTTAGGGTTCCCTGTAAAACCTCAATTAACATACCAAAAAGAAAAGATGCGAATGCTACCCACATTAAATTGGAGGTATATCGCTGAAAATCAGAGTTCTTAAATAAAAGGTATAGCTTCCACAAAATGGCTAAAAACAAATATGCTCCGGCATGGAGCATTTTGTCTGTTGGGTCAAAGCCAGCCACACTCACCTTAAAGTCCATTACAATCAAAGAAAAATAGGTAATGGCACTGGTGTAGATCAGCGCAATAAAAAGTGCAATTTTAGCTACCAACTACTTCCTTATATTCGTCTGCAGATAAAAGATCTTCTACTTCTGAAGTATCTGAGAGTTTGATTTTAATCATCCAACCTTCACCGTAAGGATCGTTATTAACCTTTTCTGGCTCATCTTCCAGGCTATCATTAAACTCGATGATCTCTCCTGAAAGCGGCATATATAAATCTGAAACTGTTTTTACAGCTTCTACCGTTCCAAAAACCTCCTCTTTTTCAAGGGTCTCATCAAGGGTTTCTACCTCAACATATACGATATCCCCAAGCTCACCCTGGGCAAAATCTGTAACTCCAATAATTGCGGTATCGCCTTCTACTTTAACCCACTCGTGGTCTTTTGTGTATTTTAATTCTTGTGGAATATTCATTAGTATAGTTTTAATAAGACCGCAAAGTTAGTTTTTTAGACGGATTGTTCAAATAGGGCGTGATTAATTTCCGAAATTATATATAAGTGTAAAACCAGACCTTACTGTTGTTTGAGGGAATGCTGTGGAAACTGCATATTCAGAGAAGGTATGGTCGTAATAGAATCTTGCCGTTAGATTCCTGGTGAAGGCGTAATCTGCTTTAAAATTAATAGACCAGATATCCTGTCCAGAAATAGTTTGCGCATTGGCCAGGTCGAGATACCTTATTATAGTGCGGTTCTTTCTGTAAGATACATCTGCCCTAAAATTGAGGTCGCTGCTCAATACTCTTCTCCTACCGCCCAGTGCCGTGGCAACCTTTAGATCCTTGATCCTGTATCCCGTCCCAATGGTATATTCGTTCCCACTGTATTCGGTTAAAAGATTATTGTCGAAACTAAATGCCAGCGAACGGTCTTTTTGGATTTCAGCCAGGATCTGGATATTTCCTTTAGTCTCAAAATCTATTCTCGCCAGCGGCGTAAAAAGCTCGGTTAGCACTAGATTAGAAAAAAGAACAGGATTTTTAAAATCTCCGGCCTGGTTAAGCTCTTCCGGGTTCTCTGGATCATAATCCAGGTTGGTCTGGAACTGGTTCAAAGTATAGTCTGACCTATAGCCATGATTAAGTGAGAATCTTCTGAAATTATCCCTGAACCATTTGATCCTCATCAGCCCGGTATACTTGACATTCCAGTTAGGAACCGGAAAATCTCTAAAAGCTCCTAATTTAACCTGGCTGGCATCTTTACCAGAATATGCCGCAATAAAAGCAGGCAGCAATACCGCCTGGTTGGTTTTACCAATTCCGCGTGGATACCCTTCCTCATCCACATCTGTTGGATCCAGCCCCCTATCGGCTGCTATTCTTCGAGCAACTTCCAGCCTGTTCTCCCTGAACCTCTCAAAGGTTTCTGAACTGGCTTCGGTAGAACTATTAAAAGCCGTACCAATAAGAATGCTAGAAATATTAAAATTCCCGTATGTATATGGCGTTAGCGACTGGTACTCCAGCGTGTTGGGGTCCACCCTGTAGT
>JBFGDP010000076.1:0-9808 GCA_041580575.1 Christiangramia sp. | reverse complement strand
TTAAGTTATCTCCAGCCCAATTTAAAGCAGGCCTGATTAACTACAGGGTTCATATAATTATTCATTTTACCACCTTTATCATTTTCCCTGTTTTATGCCTGTTATGTTTACCATTCTTTGAAGAAGGACTAAAATCTGACTTATGGATAGCCCTGTTTTTCCTGGGCACCTTACCGTCCACTGTATCATCATCTGTGGTAATGGTGGCCCTGGCAAAGGGCAATTTGCCCACCGCCATTTTCAATGCAAGCCTCTCAGGGCTAATAGGGATCGTCGCAACCCCAGTATGGATAGCATTCATTCTGGAAAGATCTACAAACTTTGATTTCCTGGTAGTTTTTCAAAAATTATTTTTGCAGATCATTCTTCCCCTTATCGTTGGTCTCTTGCTTCAAAGATCGTTTGGCTATTATGCTAGAAAGTATGGAAAACAACTGAGCCTACTTGACAAGACCACTATTATTTTAATAATTTATTCCAGCTTCAGCGCCTCCTTCACTTCAGAAATTATTGAAAATATCAGTTTAACAGATCTTTTAAAAATGACCGTGATCGTACTAATTCTATTTTTCACAGTCTTTTTTGGTCTTGCCCTCGTTTCTAAATTAGTTGGTTTTAGTACCGAGGATAAAATCGCCGCTCAATTCTGCGGAACTAAAAAATCTTTAGTTCATGGATCGGTTATGGTGAAAGTGCTTTTTGGAAATACTGCTGCCTCCGGACTATTATTACTACCTATAATGCTATATCATTCCATTCAACTTATCATCGTCGCCTGGGTAGCTGAAAAATATAGCAGAAGACCCGGATTTCCTAAGGAAGGTTAGCTCGGTTCCAGAATTTAAGAATTCAATACAGAAGTCAATTGAGCTAGATTAATAGTAAGGAAGATCCATCCAGCCAACAGCAACAACCCGCCCAGAGGAGTGACAGGCCCCAGTATTTTTATTTTTTTCCCGTTTGCAGAACTCCAGGTAAGCAAATAGATACTAAAGGAAAACATAACGATCCCAATTAGAAAACACCAGCCCATTAGATGCTGAGTGGTAGTTAGAAATGGAAAGTTAAGACCACATATAACAAGTAATATGGAATGATACATTTGATATTTCACGCCTGTTTCAAAGCTTTTCAACTGGTCTTCGTTAAATCGCTTTTTTAATGCATGCGCACCAAAGGCTCCCAGTATAACCGATAGGGCTCCTAGCATCCCTCCTGAAATCAATACTAATTCTTTCATATTTATTACATAAAAAAAAAAGGTCATTCCAAATAATAACCCGGAATGACCTTTTTTGATCTAAAGCTTACTATTTGCTTAAGTACATCTTTCTTCGGGAATAAAGATCATAAAATTCATCATCCTTTAAACTTTCTATGAACAAGATGCTCTCGCCGGTACTTTTCATTTCGGGACCAAGCTGCTTATTTACATTATAAAATTTATTAAAGGAAAATACCGGTTGCTTAATGGCATAACCATCCAGCTGAGGGTTAAAGTCGAAATCTTTTACCTTCTTTTCGCCCAGCATCACTTTGGTAGCGTAATTCACATAAGGTTCTTTATAAGCTTTAGCAATAAAAGGAACCGTTCTGGAAGCCCTTGGATTCGCTTCGATAATAAATACCTTATCATCCTTGATCGCGAATTGTATATTTATAAGTCCTACGGTATTTAACGCCAGTGCGATCTTTCTTGTATGATCCTTGATTTGCTGCATTACGAGGTCTCCCAGGTTGAAAGGAGGCAACAAAGCATTTGAATCTCCAGAATGTATACCACAAGGTTCTATATGCTCCATGATACCGATGATATACACATCTTCCCCATCACAGATAGCATCTGCCTCTGCTTCAATGGCACCGTCCAGATAGTGATCGAGTAAAAGCTTGTTATTCGGTATTTTTCTTAGAAGATCTACCACATGCGCTTCCAGTTCATCTTTATTGATAACGATCTTCATGCCCTGACCACCTAATACATAGGAAGGTCTCACCAGGATCGGGAAATCCAGTTCATCTGCCAGGGCAAGGGCCTCATCGGCATTTTCAGCCGTTCCAAAATCAGGATATGGAATATCATTTTCCTGAAGCAACCTGGAAAAACTTCCCCTATCTTCAGCAAGATCCAGGGCTTCAAAGCTAGTTCCCATGATCTTAATACCGTATCTATCCAGCTTTTCAGCCAGTTTAAGCGCGGTTTGACCGCCGAGTTGCACAATCACCCCTTCAGGTTTTTCATGCCTTATAATGTCATATATATGCTCCCAGAAGACTGGTTCGAAATATAATTTATCTGCAATATCAAAATCTGTAGAAACCGTCTCGGGGTTACAGTTGATCATAATGGTTTCATAACCACATTCAGCCGCAGCCAAAACTCCATGAACACAACTGTAATCAAATTCGATCCCCTGCCCTATCCTATTGGGACCAGAGCCAAGAACAATAATTTTTTTGCGGTCTGAAATTTTACTTTCATTCGCAACATAAATTTCACCATCTTTAGACTTGATCTCTTCTTCAAAAGTAGAGTAATAGTAAGGGGTTTGCGCTTTAAATTCTGCAGCACAGGTATCTACCAGCTTGTAAACCCTATTGACCCCCAGCTCATCTCTTTTATTATATACCTGGCTTTCCAGGCAATCTAGCATATGAGCGATCTGCCGGTCTGCGAATCCTTTTTGCTTGGCTTCCAACAGCAGATCTTTAGGCAATGAATCTATATCGTACTTACTTATCTCGGTTTCCAGAGCATATAATTCCTCATATTGTTTCAGGAACCACATATCGATCTTGGTAATTTCATGGATCCTGCTAAGTGGTATTCCAATTTGTATGGCATCATAGATCACAAAGACCCTGTCCCAGCTTGGATGGGTTAATTTGTCTATGATCTGCTCATATTCCTTATAGCCTTTGCCATCTGCACCTAATCCATTACGTTTGATCTCAAGAGACTGGGTAGCTTTATGAATGGCCTCCTGGAAAGATCTTCCTATTCCCATTACCTCACCAACAGATTTCATCTGCAGACCGAGGGTCCTGTCTGAACCTTCGAATTTATCAAAGTTCCATCTAGGGATCTTTACGATCACGTAATCCAGAGAAGGCTCAAATAATGCTGATGTAGACTGAGTGATCTGGTTATCCAGTTCGTCAAGATTATATCCAAGGGCAAGTTTGGTAGCGATTTTGGCAATTGGGTATCCTGTGGCTTTAGAAGCCAACGCAGAAGACCTGGATACACGAGGATTGATCTCGATAGCATACACATCTTCATTTTCGTCTGGACTCACCGCAAACTGAACATTACAGCCACCGGCAAAATCACCAATACTACGCATCATTTTGATCGCCTGGTCTCTCATTTTCTGAAAAGCAGTATCACTTAGCGTCATAGCAGGAGCAACGGTAATAGAGTCTCCAGTATGAATACCCATAGGATCCATATTTTCAATGGTACAGATGATCACTACATTATCATTACGGTCACGCAATAATTCTAACTCATATTCTTTCCAGCCTAATAAGGCTTTATCTATAAGCACTTCGTGAATAGGTGAAGCCTCTAATCCTCGGGATAGCATTTCGTCGAAGTCTTCAGCTCTATGCACAAAGGATGCCCCACCACCACCTAAGGTAAATGAAGCTCGAATAACCAGCGGAAAACCAAATTCCTGAGCGACTTCTTTACCCTGAAGGTATGAAGTAACAGTTTTAGCAGGTGCTACGGGCACACCAATTCGGCCCATTAGTTGTTTAAATTGTTCCCTGTCTTCACATATATTGATCGCATCGATATCCACACCGATCAATTTAACCCCAAAATCACTCCAGACACCCTTTTCATCTGCCTCGATACAAAGGTTAAGCGCCGTTTGTCCCCCCATGGTAGGAAGTACCGCATCGATTTCAGGATGATTCTTTAATATTTCTATTAAGGATTTTGTGGTGAGTGGTTTAAGGTAAACATGATCGGCCATAGAAGGGTCGGTCATGATCGTTGCAGGATTAGAATTAATGAGAATGGTTTTTATTCCATCTTCCCTTAACGACCGTAGAGCCTGAGTTCCGGAGTAATCAAATTCACAGGCCTGACCTATAACGATTGGTCCAGATCCTATAATTAAAACGCACTTAATGTCTTTGTTTTTTGGCATGATACTGTGTTGTGTTTGCGTTATGTTGTGTTGGGCTTAAAAATAAGAAGCGTCTGGGTATAAAAAAAGGCGTTACTTAAAAAGTAACACCTTTATTATTTCGAACACTGTGATTCATTAGTGTTTGTGTCTGTTTTCAGAAGATACAGATAATTTCTTTCTACCTTTAGCTCTTCTACGAGCAAGGACTTTTCTTCCGTTTGCACTGGCCATACGCTCCCTGAATCCGTGCTTATTTTTTCTTTTCCTCTTAGATGGTTGAAACGTTCTTTTCATTGTGAATATCTTTTATCTTCTGTAAATTCGTTTTGTCTGTCTTTAAAACTGCGTGCAAATATACAAAGCTTTTTAAGTACTGCAAATACTAAATTAAAATAATTTTTAATTGTTTTTATTACCTTTGCCGCCTGCAAAATCAAGATAAGATATGTTCAATAAGAATATCAAGTTAGTTTTAGCCGGATTAATTATAATTACAGCCATATGGCAGTTCATAGAAGGTGAGATAGGAAATGGCATTGCTCTAATTCTGTTATCAGGAATCTTCATTTTCCTGTATTTTAAAAATGAAATGATCTTACTGGCCTTTTTAAGATTAAGAAAGCAGGATTTTGCCGGTGCTAAAAAATGGCTGGACAGGATCAAAGATCCTGAAAAAGCGCTTATCCAGAAACAACAAGGCTATTACTGGTACCTACACGGACTCATGGTTTCTCAGACGAATATTACCCAGGCAGAAAAGTTTTTTAAACGCGCTCTTAAACTGGGACTTTCTATGGATCATGATCTTGCCATGGCGAAATTGAACCTGGCCGGAATTGCGATGACCAAGCGCAGAAAGCGTGAAGCTACCATGCTCTTAAATGAAGCTAAAAAGCTTGACAAGCATGGCATGATGAACGATCAGATAAAGATGATGAAAGAACAGATGAAAAAGATCTAACCTTCATCCTGTCTGTACTTTATTAACAATTTAAGAACAATTTTTGTTTCAACTAATTTATTAGCGCTTCAACGATATTTTTTTTCTGTATCCAACGGCTGACCTACTTTTACTCAAACCAGCCCCAAGGATTACATGAAAAAACTTTCATTAGTTTTTCTGCTTATTGTGACTACCGTATTTTCTCAGCAAGACCTGCAGAAAAAAACTTACTTTTCAGAAGCTTTATTCTTCCACCTTTCAGATTATAATCGCAAAGCCGATTTAGCCTATCGATTTAACGATTATGATAAAGGCAGAGAATTATTTGATCAATTTACCAATATCCACCTTGAAGGTGCGTACATGGATAATTTTAAATTTAATAGCCTTAGAAACCGGGAAGTTGAATTATATAATTTCAAAAAACCTGTTTTTCTTATTACGTATGCTTCCTGGTACATACCGGGTAAGGGAGAAGTGCCGGCAATAAACCAGCTCGCCTCAGAGTATAAGGGGAAAATTGATTTTGTAATCTTATTCTGGGACACCAGAGAGAAAGCTAAAGAGCTTTCCACAAATTTTTCATCAGATATAAATATTGTATATGTAGATGAAAGCAAGAACAAGGGTGCTTACGTAGTAAAGCAGCTCAAACACTCCCTGGGCCTGCCAACGTGTTTTTTATTGTCTGAAGATAAGAGGATCATGGATATCCGCAGAAGCGTCTTTCCACCCCTTCATACTGAAGAAGAAAAAGCCTTCAGGCAAAATTATATCGCTCTGGAAACCTCGATCTCGAACAATCTCATTAAAACAATCGAAGAGGTTTATGCAGATAATATCCAGGTAGAATAAAAAGAATATTATTTCTCAGGATAATAACCTTCCTCGGGTATATCTATAAAATAGGTTTTCCTTGACGCATTCTTTAGATGATCATCCCGTAACCATGGATTATGGATCTTCAACACTTTATAGTTAATTCCAAATTTTTCCGCAAAGTCAGGAAAATCTTTTACCACAGTATCTACCTTTACTTTTTTAACCGGGATATTTTTATACAGGTCCTCTTCCTTATAGTTGAATCCATATTTATTCGGGTTATTCATGATCTCCTTGAGAGCGATAATTCGAAAAACATACCTTCCGGTTTCCTCGCCCAGTAACAGATCATAGTAATCCCCGACTTTTTGTCTCTCCAGTTGTTTATCTACCCCATATTGCCCAGCATTATAAGATGCTGCTGCCAGGGTCCAGGAACCAAATCGTTCCTTGGCCTTTTTCAAATAATCTGCCGCAACCCGGGTAGATTTTTCTATATGATATCTTTCATCAACATTATCATTGATCTCCAAACCATATTCCTTACCAGTACCCTCCAGTATCTGCCAGAATCCTACCGCCTTTGCCGGAGAAACCGCCTGGGTTAATCCACTCTCAATAACTGCAAGATATTTAAAGTCATCCGGGATCCCTTCCTCCTTTAAAATAGGTTCGATAACAGGAAAATATTTATTTGCTCTTTTGATCAATAACAGGGCATTTGACTGCCAGTAGGTATTAACCAGTAATTCTCTATCCATCCTTTCATAGATGTCCGGATCTTCCAGGGGCAGTTTTTCCCCTGCGAAATCCAGATTCTGGGGCATTGGTAGTGCTTTGATTACGTAATTATCGGCAACACTTATATCAATTTTTTCTTCGGAAGGCCCTGCACTACCCGCAGATCCTTCTTCCTGCTGGACAGCATGAATACTTACTGCGCATACAGTAAACAATCCTACTACCAGCAAAGCATTTTTTAAAATTTTCATAGCTACTATAATTTATTTGTTTTTCTTTCCACTCCTACTTAATCGCCCTGTTTCTATTAATTCAGGTAGATTCTCATTAAACCAGCGAAAACGATTCACGATCATAATGTGCGTACCTCCAGGGACCAGGATCGCATCCCTTATGTTTTTAACAGGAAATACTTCATCCTTATCTCCGTGAATATGCACTACATTTTCACCTGGCTTCTCACATTTCCAATTCACCATATTTTTAATACACCAATCTAGATAATGTTTATCTGTAATGGAAATATACTGCTTATACAACCTGGCTCTTTGCTTTAGAAAGGAACCAACCGCAACCTTTTCAAAATGATCTACATAATCTACCAGGCCTGTTGGTATCAATTTAAACAATCCAGTCCTGGAGGCAAATTTCATCCTGGAAGGCAATTCATCCTTACATTTTACACTGGAAATAATTATCAGCCGTTTAAGATCTATAAACCTGGCCATTTCCTGAACAATAACCCCACCAAAAGAAACCCCAATTAAAACCGGCTTCTCGTGTTTAAGGAATTTCAGCATCCTTTTTGCATAACTCTCGAGGCTTTCATCTGGCCCTGGCATCTCCCATTCCAGCAGATGTATTTTAAACCTACTTTCCGGAAGTTTAAGGTTTGCAAAGATCCTTGAATCTGCGGCCATTCCTGGCATCAAATATACATGTGTAAGCACTTCTCTCTCGTTCATTTTAACATGTATATAACAAAGATAACAGGCATTAAGTCGTAAATTTATCAATCAAAATTACTGCATAATACTTGACTTTCAAATTTAGGAACCCACAAAAAATGGAGAAAGTAATACATCCCGCAAACACGCGGGGTACATCCGATTATGGATGGCTAAAGGCAAATTATTCTTTCAGCTTTGCAAACTTTTTTGACCCTGAGAGGGTACAATTCGGGCTTTTAAGAGTTTTAAATGACGATTATGTAAAATCGGGTATGGGTTTTGGAACACACCCTCATGAAAATATGGAAATTATTTCGATCCCTCTTAAAGGTGAAATAAGACATAAAGACTCCATGGGGCACACGGCTGTGATCACAGCCGGGGAAGTTCAGGTAATGAGCGCAGGGACCGGGGTAAAGCACAGTGAATTTAACTCTTCCAGCGACGAATTAAATATGCTCCAAATCTGGATATTTCCAGAAAAAATTGGATTGGAACCGCGTTATGACCAAAAAGATTTTTCTCACCGCCTTGTAAAAAACGAACTTATTAATGTAGTATCTCCCAGAACAGATCAAACTAAAAATTCACTATATATTAATCAGCAGGCATACCTACACCTTGGAGAAGTGGAAAATGGCAGGGAAATTGAGTATAGCCTGAAGAATGAAGCGCATGGAGTTTATGTATTCCTAATTGAAGGAGAAACCGAAGTCGAAGATACTTCCCTTAATTCAAGGGATGCTATAGGAATCTGGAATACAGACAAAATAACTCTAAAAGCGAAGACGCCTTCTAAAGTACTTTTAATTGAAGTACCCATGAATTAAAACCGGAAGTAATGAGTAAAGAAGATTTAGTAATAACAGATAATGAGTTCCTTAGACAATTTGAAACTCAAATTAATGACATCTTAGCCACGATCGAGTATTCACAGCAGGATCGTAAGATCTTTTTAACCAAACTTCAAATGCCTGATGGTACCGAAGACAGACAGGAAGATTTTATTATCGCTGTATTAAATGTGATCAAGGAAAGAAATACCAGAGTGGTACCTACCAGTCCTGAAATCGCAGGTTTTATTAGAAGAAACCGCCGAAAATATAAAGACCTGTTACCAGTTGGAATCAACATTTAAACCGCTACTGGTTCTGGAATTGCTTCAAATCGTACCAGGCCGTCTTCATCAATTTCCGTCAATTTGATCTGTTCAAGTGTATTCACTTTTGCAGGATCCCAGGGAGCTTTTACTTTCACGTAATTCTCTGTGAATCCATGAATATACCCTTCTTTGTTCTCTCCTTCAAAAAGCACCGTAAAGGATTTTCCTAACTGGCTTTCATAAAAAGCCCGTCTTTTTTTGGCAGACAACCCTCTTAACATCTTACTTCTTTTTTTCCTGACCTTCAAAGGAACAACCCCATCCATTTCTGCTGCAGGAGTGTTATCCCTTTCAGAATATGTAAAAACATGAAGATATGAGATATCGAGTTCATTCAGGAAATTATAGGTTTCCAGGAAGTGTTCATCTGTTTCCCCGGGGAAACCCACGATAACATCAACTCCAATACATGCATTTGGCATCACTTCCCTGATCTTTTTCACCCTGTCTACATAGAGATCGCTCATATATCTTCTGCGCATCAATCTTAGAATATCATCACTACCACTCTGCAAAGGAATATGAAAATGAGGCACAAAGGTTCTGCTTTTAGATACAAACTCTATCGTTTCGTTCTTTAATAGATTAGGCTCAATGGAAGAGATTCGAAGTCTCTCGATGCCTTCAACTTCATCTAGAGCCTTAACCAGGTCCAGGAAGGTATGCTCATGCTTTTTATTCCCAAATTCCCCTTTACCATAATCACCTATGTTCACCCCGGTAAGCACGATTTCCTTAATTCCCTGTTCAGAAATTTCAGAGGCATTTTTTAAAACATTTTCCAGATTATCGCTGCGCGAAATACCCCTGGCTAAAGGAATGGTACAATAAGTACATTTATAGTCACATCCATCCTGAACTTTAAGGAAAGCCCTTGTACGATCTCCAATAGAATATGAACCTACGTAGAAATCTGCTTCATTGATCTCACAGGAATGAACTTCACCATGATCATTTTTGGTGAGATCATTAAGATAGTCTGTAATCTTGAATTTCTCGGTAGCTCCCAGTACGAGATCTACCCCATCTACAGCAGCAAGTTCTT
>JBFGDP010000075.1:0-9903 GCA_041580575.1 Christiangramia sp. | reverse complement strand
CCAAAGCAGTAATAAAACTGAAATAAATTAAAACCGGGCTAAGAGATTTTGTTAAATCTGGTAGGGGAGACCATGATCATAAATTCGTCAAGATCAAGGTTATTATATCTTTTTATCCAAATCTTCAGTATGTATTACTAGGCGATGATTCCCAGCATGATCCATTTTTATATGAAAGAATCTGTAAAACCTTTCCTATGAATATTAAAGCAGTTTATATTCGGCAAACTACAAAAAAGGAAAAGGAGAAGGTGAAAAAGGTTCTGGATAACCTGAATTCTATGAACGTGAACACTTGTTATTTTCAGAATAGTGAAAAGGCTATCCAGCATTCAGAAAATAAAGGTCTTATTTAAAGAACCCGAAGTTTTAGGCTAAAAAAAGGGAAAACCATATGCGCATTCCCCTGTTTAAATCAATTTGCTGTATTCAGGAATTAACCCTTCTGTGAAATATTTTACGCTGATAAAAATCTTCATTAGAAGTTGTTGTATGATTGGAATCAGGATCTGTTTCTGCCTCGTAGGAACGATCTACATGTTTCCAATTACTATCTTCATCTAAGGTTATTTCTGGACGAAACTCATTAGATTTGGATTCTGTTTGTTTCCAGGATTCATCACTTACCGGATATTTTCTATCTGTAGATTTATACTTTAGATTTTCCTTTTCCCGTCTTAATTTCTCTTCTACTTCTTCATCTATTGTTCTATGGTTAGGAGAAAATTTTTCAGATGTATCGAACCTTTTATCGGTGTCATGTTCTCTTTTACCTTGATCAGCGGTGCGTTCATATGAATCTACTACGTGATGTTCATAATCCCTGCTGATATTGGTGCCAGCCTTGTATCGTTTTGTACCAGCAAAAGTATCGTAGTTGATGCTTGCGGTATAAACATATTTATCATTTAAATTGAGTTCGATCAAACCAATAGATATGATGATATGATTTTCTCCTTCCTTATTTATAAATTCCCGGAAATTTGTTTCTGAAGATGCGTATGGATCATGATTAATATCTATAATGCTTTGATCTACTTCCACATCAACATACACCACTTTTCCCAGGTCTTTATTTACAAGTAAATTATCTACTTTTCCTATAACGCGATAATCCAGATCCTTAACCTCCCATCCCCTTATATCGGGATCTTTACTGCTAACTTTATAATCTTTAAGCTCGGTTAAATAATATAAATGTTTCTCTGTATTACTCATGATCTAAATTATTTAGTTTTACTTCCGTCATCATTATCCAGGATTGGGCACATATACATAGTTGTTATCATAGAGATCTCTGTATCCTGCATGTCATCCTCATTAGATTCAGTACTGCCATAGAAATACAAAAACACCAGAACTGCCAGAACGATAATGAGTATTACCCACGGCCAGACAGGCTTTTTCTTTTCAATTCTTATATCGGCCATACATTTGAATTTTATTGATTAGGTAACCTCTAAATTAATCAGGTTACATGTAAATTTTGTTTAATCTTAGACTAAAGTATTGTTAATTAGTTTGTTGTAGGGTAGGTGGTATTGAAAATAAAAAAGCCGGATAAATATTTACCCGACTAATTATAAACTCTGTTGGAAGTTTTCTATCGAAAGGTGCCAGATGGAAAGACAACCAGGCTTTCATGCCCGTTCTTTCCAACTGCTGCCACTCCAAAAAGGAAGTTATCTATAACTATGCCTTCTAGGGTAAATTGGGATACATCTCCAACAAACCTTGAATGTTGCCATTGTGGTGCAGTTGTATCACGCCAGTAGATTTTATAGCCGGCAATATCACCTTCTACAGCTTCCCATCTTAACTTAGTACTTGGTTCTACAATTCCCCCGATTTCCACTTTAGCAGGGGCGGGTGGTGCCCAGGCCAGACTTGCCAGGTTGATTGCATTTACAGCAGTAAGTTTTTTAGCATAATCAAAGTTGACACCTTCTACCACATCACCATATTCAATACCATTTTCAGTACGAATATCCTGGTGTTGCCTGTTGTAGTTCTCATGGGCTTCCATAATTCTTACTCCGGCGAATCCCAGATCATTAAAGGGTCTGTGATGGCCGCCCCGACCAAATCTATCCAGACGATAGATCATCATAGGGTTCATCTCGGGCATATATGTTTCTACATTATTATGAATATACCTGGCCAATTGCCGGGAAATGCCGTCTACTTCTCCACCATAGAATCTTCTCATTCGTCTTTGTTGCTCCGTTTCATTAGGAGGAACGGGTTCTGAAAAAATTCTGAAACTTCTATTGTCTATAACCCCATCAACTCCTTCGATATTTCCTATCATGTCATTGTTTAGAATCCCGATAATATCCCAGTTATTTTTTTTGGCAAATTCCGCAAGGCCTTTGCCGCCAAATAGTCCCTGCTCCTCCCCAGAAAGTCCTACATATACGATACTGCTATCAAAGTCATATTTAGAAAGTACACGTGCCGCTTCAATAGTTCCAGCCATCCCACTGGCATTATCATTGGCTCCGGGAGCATCTGTAGTAAAGTCCATCGTATTGCTGGCACGGGAATCTATATCGCCACTCATAATAACATAGCGATCTGGATATTTAGTTCCTCTTTGAATTGCTACCACGTTTACTATCCATGCTTCTTTTGGAATACGGTCTCCATCATTAGGCGTCACAAATTCTTTTTGATAAAAGACATCCAGGCAATTGTCGCAACTGGAAGAAATATTTTCGAATTCAGCCTTGATCCATCTGCGTGCGGCACCTATACCGCGTGAGTCTGAAACAGTATCACTAAAGGTGTTACGGGTTCCAAAATTGGCTAATTTTCTAATGTCGTGCTCTATACTATCTGCAGAAATATATTGAATGATATCATACAATCTCTGGTCCGTTTCCTGGCCGATCGTAGTAAAAGGGATTAGTGCAAAAGCTGTAATTAAGGTTAAGAGAGAATAGGGGGCAAATTTCATATTTTTCAATTTTTTTCTAAAATACAGAAGTTTTAAGGATTTAGAAAAACAAAGCCCCATAGGTAATCCTATAGGGCTTTGCATTAATCAATTGATCTATTAATTAACTGGCTTGCATATCATGCATTTCTGCCTTAGCCTTGTTAATTTTTTCTTTCGATTTAGAATCAGTTAGATTAGCTTTTGTTCTAGCTCTTAGAGCATCCACTTTATGGCTAATAGAATCTGTAAAGTCGTGAATACTTCTATTTGCTCCCTTAATATAATCATCTCCTTTTTCTGTGATCGCCTTACGCGTATCAATTCCTTTTTTAGGGGCATAAAGTAGTCCAAGAACTGCACCTGCAGCGACTCCTGATACTAATCCTAATAACAAATTTCCTGATTTCATAGATTGTTGTTTTAAATTGGTTCGATTTAAATTCATAGGGTAAAATTAATCAGAAAACAGGATCAATCCATAGTAGTTGAGTTAATGTATAATTAAACTTTTAGTCGTTTTGCCAAAGATTTTAACAGTGCAATTCTATTATAAATTATCCCGGAATTTTTCCAGTAAAGTCCGCACCTTTGGAGTTCCCTCAACATAGTATCTGGCACTGGTCTTTTTAATTCCAACCTTAACGGTATGAGCAAATTCTGGTAATTCCTGGAACATATATTCATCTGTCCAGTCATCACCTATCGCGAAGATAAAATCATAATCCTTTCCTATTAATTTTTTGGTAGAGGCCTTCCCTTTGTTAACGTCGCTACTTTTTATTTCCAGCACTTTATTTCCTGCTAAAACACTCAGACCGCGGTTGGAGATCAATTCTTTTAAAACATTGCTTAATTCATTGGCCCTGATCTCTCCTAATTCGGGATCTGCTTTTCTATAATGCCAGGCTAGCGAGTAGTTTTTCTCTTCTATAAAATTACCGGGAGTTCGGTCTACAAAATTTTCGATGACCGGTCGCACGGCCTCCATCCATTCGCTCTTTACATTTTCAGATAGTTCCCATTCTCCATCTATTTGTCTCATCCATACCCCATGTTCTGAAATTAACTCTACCGGGACATCCTTCCACCAGCTACCTAAAGTATGTTTGTCTCGACCACTAATTAAAATTACATCTGTATTTTCCTGGGCGTTGAGGGAACGTATTAGCTCCTTTAATTCATCATCTGGACGTGCATTTTCCGGTTTGTCTACAAAATTTACTAATGTGCCGTCATAATCTATAAAAAGGATGCGGCGTTTTGCTTCCCTGAACTGTGCAATAATTTCTTCTGAAATATCCGGGGTTATCCTGATAGATTTAAAGGAGTCCCTGTTCTCTTTGGTATTTCGTAAAGACTTCATGAAATCGTTCGCCCATTTTTCCACACTATATCGTCTTAATCTTTTTTGCAACATTTTATTTCTTTCAACCTGCTCTTCCCTTGGCATTTCAAAGGCGGTTCGTAATGCCTGTGCCACCTGTTCAAAGTTATTTGGATTTATAATAAGCGCTTCATTCATCTCATGTGCGGCTCCGGCCATTTCACTTAATATTAGCACACCGGTATGATTGGTCCTGGTGGCAATATATTCTTTTGCTACCAGGTTCATACCATCCCTGATAGGGGTAAGCAGAGCTATATCGCAGGTGGTATAGAGATCAATAAGATTATTGAAAGGCATAGACCTGTAGAAATACCAGATTGGCGTCCAGCTCACGGTAGAGAATTTCCCGTTTATTCTGCCTACCAGTTCATCTATTTCTCTTTTTAGTCTTCTATACTGAGGTACGTTCGATCTTGAAGGAACCGCCAACATCACCAGTCTAACTTTTTCAATAAATTCGGGATTCTTATCAAGAAAATACTCGTAAGCCCTGATGCGGTGAGCAATCCCTTTAGTATAGTCTAACCGGTCTATGCTGAGGATCAACTTTGCATCTGGGGTTGCCTCCAAATGATGATCAAGTCTTTTTTGCAGTTCAGACTGCTCAGCCGCCGTGCTTTCAAAATGATCTAAGGCAGCCTGTTCAAATTTCTTATAATCTATTCCCATGGGGAAAGAATCTACTTTCACGATCCTGTCTGGCAGGGTGATCTCATTAAAGTCTACCTGATGTCGTAAAATACGACTCACCGAGCTCAAAAAGTGTCGTTCATAATCATAGGTGTGGAAACCTATCAGGTCGGCTCCCAGGACTCCTTTAAGTACTTCGTCTCTCCAGGGAAGCGTCCTGAAGACTTCATAGGAGGGAAATGGGATATGATTGAAAAAACCGATGATGGCCTCAGGCCTCTGCTCTCTAATCATATTGGGTACCAGCAACAACTGGTAATCATGAACCCAGATTACATCCCCATCATCATAATGCTTCAATATTTCATCGGCGTATTTCTGGTTAACCTGCTGGTACATGGACCAGTATCGATCATCAGATTCGGTATATTCCATAAAGTAATGGAATAATGGCCAAATGGTACGGTTGCTAAAGCCATAATAGAATCCGTCAATTTCCTCTGAAGTTAAATGAACTGCTACACAATTTTCTTCCCTGGCTTTTTCCTGTACTTCTTCTATCAATTCATCAGGGATCTCTTCCTGGGTGAGCCCCGGCCATCCTATCCAGACACTATCTCCATCTTTATGGAATGATTTTAAACCGGTTGCGAGCCCGCCTACACTTGGAGTAACCTCCAGTTTTCCATCTTCTATTGAAATTTGCAAGGGTAATCTGTTGGAGATGATAATAGTTTTACTCATAATAAATTGTAAATGCTGTTGTGTCGCGTTTGAATTTTATTAAATTTCCGAAAATCATTTAAGACAGCCATTGATTTATAAGATTTTTAAGATATATGGATAACCTCGACTACGGAATAATAAGTAATTGTAAAAGTGCGGCCTTGATCTCAAAAACCGGATCCCTGGATTGGTGCTGTATGCCGCATTTTGATTCTTCAGCCATGTTCGCCAAAATTCTTGATGAGGAAATAGGGGGGAGCTTTGAGATCATTGTAGACGATGAATACACAATTAACCAGGAATACCTTTGGGAAACGAATATTCTAAGTACTGTATTCAATAACGGGACAGATTCTTTCCAGTTAATAGATTTCATGCCCAGGTATCCTAGGGAGGATGGTTCATACTATGCCCCACCAGATATTATTCGGTTTTTCAGGCTGATTAGTGGAGAGCCAAAATTTAGAATCAAGTATGATCCCAAACTTGATTTCGCCAGGGAGAAAACCTATAACGAAAACAAGGGGAAGTATATAAAGAGTTTTACCAAAGAAGGTAAGTATGATTCTGCTTATTTCTATTCAAGCTTCGACCTGCAGGATATCATTGACAGAAAAGAAATTACCCTGAATGCTAATGCCTACTGCCTGGTAGGTTATCATGAAAAACTGGTAGAACAGACTCTGGACCGGTCTTATTTAAAATTTCAGAGAACCAAGGTTTATTGGATGAACTGGAGCGATAAGACCACCCGTTACACCCACTATGGTAATGAAATAATGCGGAGTGCCCTCGTTCTAAAGGCTCTGAGCTATAAAAAATCTGGTGCTGTACTTGCGGCTGCCACCACTTCGCTGCCCGAGACTATAGGAGAGGAGCGTAACTGGGATTATCGCTTTTGCTGGATTAGAGATGCATCGATGGTGATCAAGGTAATGGCGGGATTGGGGCACATAAAATCTGCTAAAGATTTTCTTCAATTCATTCTGAATATCATTCCGCATAAAGATGAAAAGATCCAGATCATGTACGGGATTAATGGGGAAAAAGAACTTACAGAGCATATCTTAAATCACCTGAGCGGATATAAGAATTCCAGGCCTGTGCGTACAGGTAACGCAGCATATATTCAAAAACAAAATGATATTTATGGTATCCTGATGGAGGTGATCTATCAGCAATTCCTCATGTTTGAGACTTCCCTTGAGAATTCTGAAGCATTATGGACTGTGGTAAGAGGCATTGTCATGATCGTTGAAGAAAACTGGCAAAAACCAGATAAAGGTATCTGGGAGCTAAGAACTGAGGACCGTCATTTTGTATTTTCTAAACTTCTGTGTTGGGTAGCAGTAGACCGCGCCATAAAAATAGGGGAAGTTCTGCGCATGGGTATCAATGATACCAAATGGAAAGCGCTTCGAGACGAAATTTATCAGGATATATACCAGAATGGATGGAATGAAGAAAAGCAGGCCTATACCCAATATTATGGTTCCTCAGACCTGGATGCTTCCACTTTATTAATGGAGTCATATGGTTTTATTGAAGCAGATGATCCTCGATTTATAAGTACGGTAAAGGCTACCGAAGAAGAATTATGTGAAGACGGGCTAATGTACAGGTATAAAAATAATGATGATTTTGGAAAGCCTACATCATCTTTCACCATTTGCACCTTCTGGCTTATCGACAGCCTGTATAAGATTGGGAAAACTAAAAAAGCTAAAAAGCTTTTCGATCAATTATTATCCTATAGCAATCACCTGGGATTATTTAGTGAAGATATAGATTTTAAGACCAAAAGATTACTTGGGAATTTTCCACAGGCATATTCCCATCTTGCGCTTATAGAAACTGCTGCTAACTTCAGCAAAGGCATAGCTTCAGATACAATGATCTTTAAAGATTAAATCTCTTGTTCTGGTTCGTTTTGGATAGATATCCTGGCCTTGGGTAAAGAGCCGGGATAATTCTGTTGAATGAAATTCAATAGTTTTTCTCTAAGGTAAACTCGAAGGTCCCATGCGGTAGGTGAATCCTTGGCACTTACCAGTACCCGCAATTCAACCGTCTTCTCGGTTGTATTGGTCACCTGTAATACGTCTACCTTACCATCCCAAAGGTCGGTATTGTTTAGTAGCCTGGTTTGTTCTTTTCTGATAGCTTCAACAGGTAAATTATAATCTACATATAGATATACGGTTCCAAGGATGTCTGCAGAGCTTCTGGTCCAGTTCTGAAAAGTTTTCTCTATAAAATAAGTGGTGGGAACCACCAGTCTTCTCTTATCCCAGACTCTTACAACTACATAGGTAAGATTGATCTCTTCTATCCAGCCCCATTCGCCTTCTACGATCACTACGTCATCTAAGCGAATTGGTTGAGTAATAGCGATCTGGATACCAGCCAGTAAAGTGGCTATGGCTTTTTGAGCCGCCAGACCAATGATAATTCCCGCAATTCCTGCTGAGGTCAATACACTTACTCCTACAGACCTAATACTTTCAAAACTCATCAGGGCTATACCTGTAGCCAGGATGACAATAATAAAAATTATAATATTTTCCAGGATCATATACTGGGTATACACCTTCCGGGCCTTAAGATTATTGCTAGTGCCTATATCATACTTGCGAAGCATACGTTTTTTAATAACCTTGAACAGCAAGATCAAAAACCAGGCGATACTAAAGATTATACCAATAGTGCTAAGATGACCTACGATCACTTTTGTAGCCTCGAACATGAATATATCAGCTAAAATGGCTACCTGGGCCAGTAAACTTGCCAGGAATATCAGCAGGGGAATCCTGATTCTGTGAGCAAAATCTACAGGTAATATGTTTCGCGGGTTCTTACCAACTTTTTTTAAAATGTAAAATGTAATTGAGAAAGTAAGGATTAATATGATGATCCCTCCAATGAGGTAGGTTACCGTATTTCTTTCTAGTTCAGGCATAATTTAATATTTAGCCTTCAATTTAATTTTTATAGTATGTTTGAGGGACACTCCTAACATTTTTTAACTTAAAAGGTTTTCGAAATCTATTTGGATTTTTTTTTATCCTCGAGTTCCACTCTTTCTTTAGTAAGATAGAATCCATCTTCAAGCTCGGCAATATATTTTATGATAGCTTCTCTGAGTTCACAATGCAGTGACCAGGAAGTTAAAAAATCTCTCGCGCTGCAAAGGCACCTTATCTTGATGGCTTTGCTATCCATATCAGTCACCTGGACCAGTGGAGACTTTTCTTCGTCACCATCCCACAGCTCAGAATTCTTTACCAGCTCTTCAAATTTTGATCTTACCAGGGACACGTCTATTCTATGATCTGCATAAACCTCTATCACCCCGATCGTTTGAGAATTTGTCATGGAGAGGTTTTCGAAGCTTTCTGAAATAACTGTTTTCAACGGTATCACAATGCGTCTAAGATCCCAGGTTTTTACAACCATATAGGTAAATCTAAGATCTTCTACAAAACCGAATTTCCCATCAATAATAACAGAATCTCCAATGCGTACCGGTTTAGTGAGCGCTATTTGAATTCCTGCAATGATATTACCTAGTGTGCTCTGAGCAGCAATGGCAACGATCACTGTGGCGATACCTGCGGAAGCCATTAAAGAGATCCCCAGTTTTTCTAATGAAGGAAATTGTGAAAAGATGATCGAGGCCCCGCCGATGAAAACGATAAAAATAAATATTCTTCTACCCACAGAAACATAGGTTAACATCCTCTTGGATTCTACATTCTCCTCCTTACTTGTATCTCCAATTTTATGTACCGCGAAAAAATCCATGATATAATCTATGATCCGCATGATTAGCCAGGTGAACATGATAATTAAGAATACCAGCAGAACGGCATAAAAACCTCTGGCTAAAGGACCAGAAAATGTTATTAAATTGTTTAGAAGAATATAGAACACCAAAACACCAACCGCTCCACCCGCAGGGGAAGCGAGTCGGTTAGCGATGTTCTTTATCCAGTACCTTTCTGTATCTGAAAAGGCTTTTTTAATGAGGAAAGAAACCAGTTTAGCTGTAAAGAATGCCAGAATAATTAGAAGAAAAGTTCCAAATAACTTCCAAACCGGGATATTAAAGATCTCGAAACTTAACCAATCCGGGATCATTTTATCCAGCTTCCTGGGCCCGTAAATTTCATATAGTTTTTCAATGTTCTCTACAGTCTGGGGAGATATGAGCCAGATG
>JBFGDP010000074.1:0-9919 GCA_041580575.1 Christiangramia sp. | reverse complement strand
ATGGAATTTGAAAAAGGCTGCAAAAGAAGTGATTCATCGCAGGCTCCTTAAGCTTAACGGCGATGGAGGCCTTATAGCTGTAAATCGCCATGGGAATATCGTCATGCCTTTTAATACAGAAGGCATGTACCGCGCCATGCGCATTTCTACCGGCGAGCAATTAATTGCAATTTATGGTGATTAATGTCCCTTAAGGAGAGTTTTGACATGCAGGATCTTAACCTGATGCTTTTCTATATTAAATGTATCGCCCTGAGCCAGGATATGAGTTTTTAGATTAGTTAAGGACATCAATTCCCCCACTTTTACATTTTCCTCGGTATTATATTCTAATTCCCCGGGATCGAATATAATTACCATTCCGGTACCCACAATTTCTACCGTATTACATTCTTTGATCACCAGGCCGGTATCTTCAGCGAGGCCAATACCTACCAGATGCGGAAATCTTGCCACGGCTTCAGCTAGTCGCCCAAATCGCCCGCGCTTAATGAAATGTGAATCTATAACTACAGATGGAAGGAATCCCATTCCTTTAGACATACTTACAGCTCCTTTTTTAAAGGCCTCTTTATGTCTGCCCCCTGTAATCATTTCTTCAGACATACACATGGCCCCCGCACTAGTTCCAGCTATGACCAATGAACTATTTAGAAATCTTTCCTTTAAAATTTCATGAACACTGGTATCTTTTATCTTATTGATTATTTCAGATTGATTTCCGCCAGAAAACATTACACAATCAGCTTTACTTATAAGATCCATATATTCCATGTTTTCAGAATGCTCCCGGGCCCTGATATCTGCAATTTCAATATTACTGCATCCGATCTTTCTGAAGGCATTGCGATAACTTTCACTGACCTCCAATGGAATACGGGAGGCTGTAGGTATGACTACTATTAATGAATCCTTACCCCCACTTTCCTTTACCACTCGGGAGAGAATACCCCTTTGAATATTCTCGGTATGGAAAACTTCTTTGGTGCCAAAGCCTTTATTTTCGTTCCCTCCGATTGGAATCAATGTTCCTTTAGAATTCATTAACGTAAATTTAGAATACTAAAGTACTATTGTTGACTGAAAAAGTCTAATTTTATTTAAATCATTATAAATCAACAACCTACAGAAAATGAAGATTAGGGAAATCAGCGTGATGCGGGGTCCAAACTATTGGTCAATAATGCGTCACAAACTGGTTGTAATGGTACTGGATCTGGAGAAGATGGAGAATTTGCCTTCTAACGAGATAGTAGGTTTTAACCAGCGCTTAAAAAATTTACTTCCTGGCCTCGCAGAGCATCATTGCTCTGTTGGCAAACCCGGTGGATTTTATACCCGACTGGAGCAGGGAACCTGGATGGGCCATGTGATCGAACATATTGCCCTGGAATTACAAACCCTGGCCGGGATGGACACCAATTTTGGTAAAACCAGGGGATATGGAGAAAAAGGTGTGTACCAGGTAGTTTTTGCATATGTGGTAGAAGATGCCGGCGTGTATGCGGGAAAAGCCGCTTTGAGCATATGTGAAGCGATGATCGCTAACAAAAATTATGATCTTGAGAAAGATATCCAGAAGTTAAGGGAATTAAAAGAGGATGGTAGGTTAGGCCCCAGTACAGAATCAATTATTAACGAAGCCGAAAGACGCGGAATACCCTGGATAAGATTGAATGATGGTTCACTCTGCCAGCTCGGGTATGGAGCTAACCAGCAACGAATACAAGCTACCATTACAAGCAAAACAAGCCATATTGGGGTCGAGATCGCCTGCGACAAGGACAGGACAAAGAGCATGTTGAGGCATGCAGCAATACCGGTTCCTGAGGGTGAAACTATCCGTGAATTTTCAGAACTCAAAGAGGTTTGTGATAAATTAGGCTTTCCTGTCACCATTAAACCTATTAATGGAAACCATGGCCGGGGAATTACCTCGGCTATTCAAAATCACTCTCAGGCAGAGGAGGCTTATCATAAAGCAATTAAGATTGTAGATTCCATAATAGTTGAAAAACATATAACCGGATCAGATTACCGAATTCTAATTATAAACTATAAATTCGTAGCGGCTGCAAAACGATCTCCTGCGCAAATTACCGGGGATGGGACATCCACAATCAAAGAGATTATTGAAGCCGTAAACCGGGATCCACGAAGGGGCTATCGACATGAAAATTTTCTTACCCGAATAGACATTGATGAGACCTGTCTGAAAAAGATCAACAACGCAGGTTACGAACTGCATTCGGTTTTGCCGGAAGGTGAACTCCTTGTTTTAAAAGACACGGCCAATCTTAGTACGGGGGGTACAGCCGAAGATGTGACGGATATTGTGCACCCTGCTATAGTATTCATAACCGAAAGGATCTCCAGGTTGATAGATCTGGATATATGCGGGATCGATATAATTACTACAGATATTAGTAAACCCCTTGAAGAAACCGGGGGTACCATAATCGAAGTAAATGCGTGCCCGGGTTTCAGAATGCACCTTTCCCCAACTACGGGTCTGGCACGAAACGTAGCCGGAAATGTTCTGGATGAACTATTCCCGAATAATAACAAAAGTAACATTCCTATCATCGCTATTACAGGTACTAATGGCAAAACCACTACCACCAGGCTTATAGCCCATATTGCCAAATTAAGTGGAAAGATGGTTGGATATACCACCACAGACGGAGTTTATATTCAAAACCGAATGATCATGAAAGGTGATTGTACGGGCCCGGTGAGTGCCGAAATGGTATTAAGGGACCCCACTATCAATTTTGTGGTACTGGAATGTGCCCGTGGGGGTTTACTTAGATCCGGGCTGGGTTTCCAGGCTTGTGACATAGGGATCGTCACCAATGTTGAAGGAGATCACCTGGGACTAGCCGGAATTCATACCATGAATCAATTGGCAAAGGTGAAAGCGGTAATTCCTGAGACTGTCAAAAAAGATGGTTATGCGATCTTAAATGCAGATGATGACCTCGTTTATAAAATGAAAGAGAACCTTGACTGTAAGATCGCCTTATTTTCAATGGATGAAACCAATCCCAGGATAAAGCAGTTTCAGCAACAGGGAGGAACCACAGCAGTATTTGAAAATAGTTATGTAAGTATCACTAGTGGTGTCTGGAAAATGCGGGTTATGAAGGCAGAAGATATCCCTTTAACCTTTAAAGCTAAGGCCAGGTTTATGATTCAGAATATCCTACCGGCCATATTAAGTGCCCACTTAAGCGGAATAGGAATTCAGGATATAAAGGCAGCGTTACAAACCTTTATACCCTCTGAGGCTCAAACTCCGGGAAGACTCAACCTCATCGAATTCAGAAATTTTAGCTTTTTGTTGGATTATGCTCATAATCCTTCGGGTATGCTTGCTCTTAAGGAATTTATAGATTCGCTGAATTATGATTATAAAGTTGGGATCATTGCAGGAATTGGCGACAGGCTTGAATCAGACATCAGGGAAATAGGCTGTATTGCTGCTGAAATGTTTGACGAGATCATCATAAGGAACGATATAGACCTTAGGGGAAAAACAGCTGAAAATCTTAGCAATCTAATTATGTGTGGCATTCAAAGTGTAAAGAAGAGGATGCCGGTTCAATTGGCCGGATCTGAAGAAGAATCGATAAGAATCAGTATTGCCAATGCGAAGAGTAATTCTCTTATTGTATTATGTAGTGATACGGTAACCGAATCTCTGGAACTGTTGCATATGTTAAAAGAAAAAGAAAAGCAAGGTTCACCAATCTTTGAAAATTCATTCTGAAAAAATATTTTTAGAAAATGATTTATTCCATCAGGCCGGTATTAAGTAAAAGTAAATACTAATAAAATGAGCAAAAGTGCCAAGCAATACAAAAATATGGAAGATGGCGTGATTATATGGGAGCTTTTTCTGCATAAATAATATCGCTCCTATGGTATAAGAAATTCCTCCACCAAATAACCACCAGAGCCCTTCCGTAGAAAGATTTTGCATCAGGGGATTTATCGCAAATATGATCAACCACCCCATGGCAACATACATAATTGTTGAGATCAGGTTATATTTCCCGGTAAAGAATAATTTCAGGATCACCCCGGCCAGGGCCAGGAGCCAAACGATCCAAAGAATCGTTATACCGGTGGTCCCTTCGAGCGTAACTAATGCAATAGGAGTATAAGTTCCTGCAATTAGAATATAAATAGCGGCATGGTCTATAATATTAAGCCTAATCCTTAGACGTGTAGCTTTTGCACTGTGGTAAAAGGTAGATGCCGCGTATAACAGGACCATACTGGCGCCAAATATGGATACACTAATGAGATACTCCATTTCGCCGAGACTGCTTGCTTTGATCACTAGCAATATCAATGCAAAAATGCTTAGAATGAACCCTACGCCATGGGAGATAATATTTAGCCGTTCCTCTTTAGGTGGGTAATATTTTGGTTTTTTGATCCTTCCCATGCGATTACATAATAGCAGAAATAATTTGTGCTAAAATATGGGATTTTATGTTAGCCTGAAAACCTGATTTTTTTTTTGAAGAGTGATCACTAAGATCTAAAGTCGCCTGCGGTGGTTAATACTATTCCGGAATTTTTATGATGGTTTCCACTCCGCTATTATCTTCTTTATTGCGTATTTCAAAAAAGTAATCATTTTTATAAAGATTACGCAGCCTGTCATTAATATTTTTCAGGCCTACTCCTTTTTTCAATAATTCTTTATGACCCATAGAAATTGGTGTACCATCATTTTCAATTTTTATCACCAGCATTCGTCCTTCCTGAAAAACAGATACTTTAATCTTAAGGTCGGTATGATCATAGGAGTATCCATGTTTAATTGAATTCTCTATAACCGGTTGTAGGAGCATGGCCGGGATCTTTTTTAGCATTAGGTCATCTTCTACCTGCTTTTCGATAGTTAAATGGTCTGAAAAACGCACATTAACTATATTCAGGTAATACTCCAGGATCCTGAATTCCTCATCAAGACTAATACGATTGCGGTCACTATTGTAGAGAATCTCACGTAAAAAATCACTTAGATCGGCAATGGTATCCTTAGCTTTCTTAGTGTCCATATCTGTAAGCACCGCAATGGAATTAAGCGTATTAAAAAGGAAATGAGGCTGCAATTGTGAGGAGAGCATTTTCATTCGGGTATTTACCAGTTGCGATTCCAGTTTGGAATGCCGCTTTTCTGCTTCTTTTACTTGTTTTAAATAATAGTAAGTATAAATGATAAAGATCATGGCAAAGTAGATCAGGAAATTAAGATCTATAACATAAATAAAAGCATTGATACTTTTACGTAGATCAAAATCTGCCAGCTCTACCCTACCGGCAAGGATGGAATAAAAGTCAAAGATTAAACGTATGATCAAACCTATAAGCAGCGAAAAAACGGTATGAATAGAAATGATCTTAACCCAGGAATAATTCTTATTTAAGAACCGTTTGGTGCTAATCGCTATAAGGGTCATATAGCTCACCACAATTATATAGTCAAATAAGAGATTGTGAATTAGAAAATCTGACCAGGAAAAATAGCCTTTTTCATGGGCCATATAATGTCGCATATAGATCACTTTCACCAGCAGCACCAAATCGAACATAAGATAAAACCCGGCTAGTAATAAAACCAGCTTAAAATCTATATACTTTTGTTTAAATTCTGAAAGGCTCATTTACATTCCTATTTTTTCCAGAAATTCCTTTTTATGGGACTTACTCACATGAAGTAATTTCCCGTCGGTCATTTTTGCATCGATCTCAGAGTAATCTGAATGAATAATTTCCTTGACAAAATTCAGGTTGGCAATGGTAGATCTATGTATCCTTATAAAGACATTGCTATCCAGAATTTCAGAAAGGTTATTTAGAGATTCCCTTAATACATATTTTTTATCATTCGCATAAATTTCAGCATAATAGCCCGATGCCTGAATGTAAATAATATCGTTAGGATCTACCAGGGCGGTTTTATTACCCTGCTTTATGGGAATTTTAGAAACCGAGTTCAGCCTGATTCCCTCTTTGGAATATTCATGAAAGAATTCCACCATTCTCTGCTCAAAATTTTTATCAGCCTCGGTTTGAGTAGTGTTTAGCACTTTGGAGATCGTTTTAAAAAATCTCTCATCTTTAAAAGGTTTCAAAAGAAAATCGAAGGCTTCCACATCAAAGGCCTTTAAAGCGTAGTTATCATAAGCAGTCACAAAAACCACCACCGGTTTAGGTGATACCTCAACTCTCTTAAGAACTTCGAAGCCGTTCATATCTTTCATGTTTATATCTAGGAAAATGAGATCGGGCTTATCTGAATTTATTCGCTCTATAGCAGTCTTTCCATTAGGACACTCTCCCAGTACTTCAATTTCCTTCACGTCTTCCAACAAATTAAGAACTCTTCTTCTTGCCAGTTCTTCATCGTCAATTACAAGTGCTTTCATGGATTTTAAATACTTAGACTCCTCCAATTTAAAACTATTTAAAGTTAATTTTCAAAAAATATGCGAATTTGCAATGATTACTGTAATTATTTAATAATATTCCTGAGATTTTAATCGTATTATAAATCCAATTAAAGGCTATCAAAATTCTTATTTCGATAGCCTTTGCTAAAACTCAAACAACTAATTTCCAGTTTAATCAATAAGCGCTACAGAAGTTCCAGACGCTCTAGGATCTAGTTTTAACGTCCTTTTTTGATTTCCGTTCTCAAGTTTGATCTTATAGGACTCTTTCTCGAGAATTTCTCCATTACCATGCGCGATATATCTATTATGTGTCATTACCCAACCTTTATTGGCCATATAAACCTCTCTGCGAATATCAAGCGGAAGTACGATATCTTTGAATTTCTGGAATGTTTTTACCAGGTTGCCATCGCGGTCAAAATCTGCTGATAAGTATCCTTTTGAACTGGTAAATGTAACCAGGTAAGAATCATAGTCTTCGTTCGCATTGGCAGCGATAAAATTCCCAATATCAAAATTAGCTTTCATAAATGCGATTGGATCTTTAGAAAATTCTCCTGTATAGGTCTCTGTTACCTTATACGAAAAACTATCCCCGTCACGTGTGATCTTTGAATCAAGTGGTGCAAAACCTACTTTAGCTTCTTCCAGTTGGATCTCCTGAGCCTGACTGAATGTGGTCACAACAATTAGCAATAAAGAAAAAAATAACGTTTTCATGATGAATGTTTTTGAATGATTAATGATTTTGTTTAACTGTCAATTAATTGATTAATGAATTATTATATCGCTAAATTACAGCATATTAAACCTTACTTTAAGAGGAATGATACCATTAACCTGAGTTTGATTCCCAATCATATTTAAATCGAACTAAGTGGTTATTTGAAGAATTCTACACTATCCAAATCACTTCCTCGAGGTTGGCAGCACTTCCAGGGTAGCTCACTGCACAATACATTTCTTCTGTAGCAAAACCGAAGGCCTGCAATAAGGTACTGCTAAGGATCAATTTTTATAAGAAATGGTATTTTGAATTTTAGTAGTTTTCGGGATATTTGAGCTTATGAAATCTACCAGATATATCGAAATCGCATTTAAAAGATTGATTCCTTCTCCATTTACGTTAGCCGTCCTCCTAAGCCTATTTACCTTGCTTATTGCCTTTGGCTTTCAGGAAGAGCATAACGCCAGGTCTTTTGTGAAAATCCTGCAATACTGGCAAAATGGTATGTGGGAACCCTCATTACTGGTTTTTGCCATACAGATGATGCTTATTCTTGTCCTGGGACATGTACTGGTTCTAAGTCGTCCCATAGCCTGGATAACTCAAAAACTAACCAATTTAGTTACCGGTAATTCCAGTGCGGTTATTCTGGTTTCGGTAACCACTATGCTTGTAGCTTTTTTCAACTGGGGCCTGGGCCTCATCTTTGGCGCAATAATGGCAAGAAAAGTTGGCGAAGCCTCTAAGGAAAGAGGGTTTAAAATTAATTACCCGTTAGTTGGAGCCGCAGGGTATGTAGGATTAATGGTTTGGCATAGCGGTATAAGTGGTAGTGCACCCCTTAAAGCTGCAGAAACAGGTCACCTGGCAAGCCTCTTCTCTGGAAATTCAAATTCTTCATTTTTAGAACAAGTCCCGGTTTCCATTCCCACGAATATAACTGTTTTTGCCTCCTGGAATCTCTTGCTATTCGGGATCTTACTTGTAGCTGTTCCCATGGTGCTCTGGTTTATTAGCGGAAGGACTCAACCCACCACTGTAAATTTACCAGTAAGCAAAAGTATAAAAAGCAAATCTTTAATAGAAGGCGCAGAAAAACTAGACCATTCGCCCTGGTTAAAATTATGCTTCGGTACACTATTACTTGTCGCCTTTTTGGCCAGTTATTATAGTGATCTCATTGCTGGTGAATTAACTCCAAATATGCTGAATTTCTTGATGCTTGCCTTGTGCATACTATTACACAATTCCTTTGCTTCTTTTTTAAATGCTTTGGATGAGGCTATCGGCGGAGCGGCTGCAATCCTGATTCAATTTCCATTGTATTTTGGAATTATGGGGATCATGAAAGAAAGCGGGCTAGTAAGTGAGATAGCCGGTTTTTTCGCGGGTATCGCCACAAAGCAAAGTTTGCCTGTCTATACCTTTTTCAGTGCAGGTTTGGTAAATATCTTCGTGCCCAGTGGTGGTGGGCAATGGGCCATCCAGGGACCTATTGTATTAGAAAGTGCTTTGAAATTAGGGGTGCCTTTAAATAAGGCTATTATGGCCTTTGCATATGGAGACCAGCTTACAAATATGTTGCAACCCTTTTGGGCTTTACCTCTGCTGGCAATAACAAAATTAAAGGCAAGGGAAATATTACCATATACCCTCATACTCCTGTTGGTAGGAATGATCGTTTATATCAGTGGATTATTATTATTCTGAAGAGGATGAATATATTAAAATAAAAAAGGGTAACTAAAACATTTAAACCATTTTTTAGTTACCCATTGCGATCATCATTTTACTGATAATCAACATTTAAAGATACATTATTTTAATCTTTTGCGCAAGTTACAGCCTTATATTTTATACAATAAAAATACTATTCTATTTAAGATTTCCTTGTTTTTCTGAAGATGATAGATCCCGATGATATTTCTTGATCAATTTTTCCTGCCTGATGTTATCCATATGAAGATGTATCCAGACTCCGGCCATCACGGTTAATGAAGCTCCAACAACAGAAAACAATAATAATTCATGCATCATTTTATAAAGATTTCATTCAACACCACATTTCAACCTGGTAAATATAATGCTTAGTAACAGGATGTTGATGTAGGAAAAGCCAATTGATTTTTAATTAACAATCAATTTAAGTTTACTAAGCTATAAACTCAAATTAGTCCGTCAACCAAAACGGTTGACCCAAGGCATAAAAAAAGGGCCATGACCATTATTTCAGAATTGACCCTTTTCATCTATTCAACTATTGCTATTAACCTGTTACAGGTATAATTAAAGATCATTAATTTGGATGAAATAATATAATAAGGAATTGTTAATTAAATAGTTAGTGAAATCTTTTATTGAAAAAGTTCGAAAAACCCAGCTATTCTCTCATTACACAAATGTACTTTTAGGTTTTCCACAGAAAAAAGCCACGTGTGTAACGTGGCTTTTACCTTATCTGGTTGTGTTATTTTTTTGTGTTTAGATAGCGTCTACATTTGCCTCAATGACGTCTTCTATAGCATCTGGAACCAGGTCAAAGAAATCATATCCTGTTGCCGCCTCGATTGCATCAACGCTGGTAACATATTGTGTCCAATCTGAGCTTACCGAATTGCTATTAGGCATATCTACAGCAATAACCCGGGTAGAGGTAGTAACTCTGTTTACATCATCTGTTCCATCTGGTATGATCATGATCACCTTCCAGGTATTT
>JBFGDP010000073.1:0-9938 GCA_041580575.1 Christiangramia sp. | reverse complement strand
GATATTCTTTTCCGAAACTGGTCCAGAATTCTTGTCGTATCTTTTTTGATTCTTCCTGACTAAACATCTTATATGAAATATGCGAGTAAGATCCCTAAAATAATTACGGCCAGTTTCGATGCATTAAAAGAATGATTCTTTGAAGATTCAAATAAAATAGTTGTAGAGACATGTAGAAATATCCCTATCACCACCGCGTTGATATAAGGTGCGTAAATTGAAAGAATATCTACATTATTTTTTAGCCAGCTGCCTAGCGGAGTCATCAGGGCAAAAAATCCCAGGAATAATATGACCTTTGATTTGCTTAATTTGCTCTGCACCAGGAACACCGACAGTATGGCTGCGACCGGAATTTTATGCACCACAACTCCATGTAACAGGTGATTATCTTTCTCTAAAGGAAAACCTTCAAGCAAAGAATGCACACTCAAACTAATGAGAAGTAGAACAGGAAATGTGGTAGAGTTACCATGAAAATGAAGGTGACCATGTTCAACACCTTTGGAAAGGAATTCCAGAATGATCTGAAATAAAAGCCCTAACATTATGAAAACACCAATTCCTGAATCTGGTTCCCGGTATACATCGGGTAAAAGTTCTAATACCGTCACCGCTAAAAGATAGGCACCACTAAAGGCGAGCAACAATTTGAAACCTGAAGAACTTCCCGGTTTTAGAAAAAGAGAGATGATATAACCTATAATTACAGCAATAATAGGCAGGATATAAATATATAGATCTGTTAGCAAATTACTTATGGTTGGTGGTTCTGAGAATGCCCATACAATTTGCCGAACATTCCTGTAATAATTATAGTTTCGGACAAAATTAACTTATTTTTGTCGTTCTATAAAGAAGGATTATGGCTAATAACTTTAGAATGATCGCAAAGACCTTATATGGTTTTGAAACGATCCTCGCAAAAGAATTACTTGACCTAGGGGCAATGGATATTAAGGAAGGTAACCGTATGGTTAGTTTCGTTGGTGACCTGGGATTTATGTACAAGGCAAACCTATGTCTTAGAACTGCAATCAAAATCCTTAAACCTTACGAGAGTTTTAAAGCCAATAATGAGCAGGAATTATATGATAATATTAAAAGATTACCCTGGGAGAAGTTTCTTGCCGAAGATGGAAGTCTGGCTATAGATTCAGCCGTACATTCAGAAATTTTCACCCATTCCCAATATGTAGCCCTTAAGACCAAGGATGCCATCGTGGACAGGTTCAGGGAGAAATTTGGAAAGAGACCAGATGTGGACCTTGACTTTCCAGATCTCAGGATAAATATCCATATTGAGAATAATTTCTGTAATGTGTCTTTCGATAGTTCGGGAGATTCCCTGCATAAAAGAGGTTATCGTAGCGCAACCAATATTGCACCGATTAATGAAGTTCTGGCGGCAGGAATGCTGCTCATGTCTGGTTGGGATGGGCAATGTGATTTCCTGGATCCCATGTGTGGTAGTGGTACTATTCCAATAGAAGCGGCCATGATTGCCTGTAATATCCCGCCTAATCTAAACCGAAAGGAATTTGCTTTTGAAAAATGGAGCGACTGGGATGAAGATCTTTATGAGAAGATCGAAGAATCGGCCCTGAAAAAGGTCAGGGATTTTCATTTTAAGATCAAAGGTTACGATAAAGCACCTTCAGCTGTAATGAAGGCGAAGGAGAATGTGAAGAATGCGAACCTTTCAGATTTTATCGAGATCCAGCAAAAGAGTTTTTTCGAAAGTGTAAAAGAAAACGAGGGCTATTTACATATGCTGTTTAATCCGCCATATGGTGAACGTCTTGAAATTGATATAGAAGAATTCTACGGTAAAATAGGAGATACTTTAAAGCAAAGTTATCCTGGTACCCACGCCTGGTTTATTGCCACGAATTTTGACGCCATTAAAAGTGTAGGTTTACGGGCTTCCCGAAAGATCAAATTATTCAATGGTCCTTTAGAAGGAAGATTGCTAAAATATGTTCTTTATGAAGGATCTAAGAAAAGGAGTAAGCAGCAAAACGCTTAATTTCTGGCTTTCTTGTAGAAAGGAATTAAATAGGAAACAGAATATCCAAAGCCTGCTCCAAATTCCCCGCTATCATAAGTTCTGCCAAAACCTGGTATGGCCAGGTTATCAAAATTAGCTGGTGTATTCTGACCTATACGTCTTTTAAGCTGAACATTTGCCGAAAGAAAAAGGTTATTGAGAACCTCGACTTTTATACCTACCATCACTTCAGCCCAACTGGCAGTTAATCCTGTAGTTTCAGTATTATCCTCCCTAAGATCCGGGCCAAAATAATCTGAAGAAGTATAAATCCGGTAAGTGTCTAAAGTCTGGGAAAAGGTTGCGAAACCATACCGTACCCCAATGAAAATAGCATTTTGCATTTCCAGCCAGTTTTCATAGGCATTGTAATCTCCACCAATTTTTATATAACTACCGTTGCTAACAGTTTCAATGTTGTCACCTTCAAAGGTGATCTCCTCTGTACCTATTTCTGCAGACAAGTAGTAATTCTTGTAAACCCGGTAATCACCCACTAATTCTAAACCGCTATAGGAGTCATCTAGAACTGTGCGCAGGGGTTTACTTAGATCTATACCTAACCTGATCCCATATTTTTCTTTATAATTCAGGGTGTCCTGTGTCCCGGTAGCCTGTTGGGAAAATGCTGAATAACCCAGACAAAGAATAAGGATAATACTAGAAAAATATCGATACATGGGCTTGATTTTGATCTTCAATATTTGCCTGGTTTACCTGTATATCCTGTATCCAACGGGTACCATCGTCACCATCCTGAACATCTGCTTTTAATCCTACATAATTAACCTTAAAAGCGCAGGCGCGATTTATATATTCTTCATTCCTTCCGTAGGAAAACGTGATTACATCCCTATCTAAGGTTTCATTTTCCTCGCCAGATTCAGTATTGTTAATCGTAAACTCAAACGAAGTTATATCCCGGTCTGTCCTTAACGGGATAGCCAAACTATCACCGGTAAATCTTTCATACGTGATAATCTGGTCCCGGTTACTGGCATTTCTTATAAAAACGTATTCTTCATTTCCCGATTCATTAATTCCTAAATTTTGAGGAGGACGTAATTCTTCAGGTTCTTCACTGTCATAGAATCTAATGATCAATAAAGGAGTAGTATCGGTGGTTTCCGGGCAGATGTCATCTCTTTGACAACCCAGGTTCGTCAGTAATGATAATAGCAGCAGCAGGGAATATCCTTTAAATTTCATTCAGTAATTAACGTTTTTCCAGACAAACTACATTTTCCACATGATGGGTCTGCGGAAACATATCTACCGCCTGTACCTTTGTTACCTTATAGTGTTCGTCCAGCATGGCCAGATCTCGAGCCTGGGTAGCAGAATTACAGCTAACATATACGATGCGCTCAGGCAATATACCAATAATTTGAGCGACCACATCCTTATGCATGCCATCCCTGGGAGGGTCGGTGATAATAACATCGGGTTGACCATGTTCACTAATGAAGCTTTCGGTAAAAACCTTGCGCATATCACCTACATAGAATTCTACATTGTCTATGCCATTTCTTTCAGCATTTTCTTTGGCGTCTTTTATGGCCTCGGGTACCGCTTCTACGCCTACAACTTTCTTAGCCTTCTTAGCTACAAATTGCGCAATTGTTCCTGTTCCAGTATAAAGGTCATAGACGAGTTCATCTCCTTTAAGATCTGCATAATCCCTGGTGATCTTATATAGATTGTAGGCCTGTTCTGAGTTGGTCTGGTAAAATGACTTGGCGTTTATCTTAAATTTAAGGCCTTCCATTTCTTCGAAGATATGATCCCTTCCTTTGAAGCAAACCACTTCCTGGTCATAAATAGTATCATTTGCCTTGTTATTCACCACGTATTGTAATGAAGTGATCTCAGGAAATCTTTCAGCAACCGCATTCAATAGCAATTCTCTTTGCTGCAGGTTATCTTTATAGAATTGTACCAGGATCATGATCTCACCAATAGAGGTGGTTCGTATCATTAAAGTTCGCAATAATCCCTCCTGATTTCGGGTATTAAAAAAGGGAAGGTTATTTTCTGTGGCGAATTGCTTAACGAAATTCCTGATATCATTGCTGGGATCTGCCTGTAAATGACATTTCTTTATATCCAGGATCTTATCCCACATTCCCGGAATATGGAAACCTAATGCATTTCGATTTTCTATATTTTCTCCACTCTGGATTTCCTTTTGTGTAAGCCACCTGCTATCGCTAAAGGAGAACTCCATCTTATTCCTGTAATAATAAATCTCTTCGCTGCCAAGAATAGGAGTAACAGCTGGTAATTCTATTTTACCCAGTCTTTGAAGATTGTTTACAACCTCATTCTGCTTATATTCCAGCTGATATTTGTATTCCATATTTTGCCATTTGCAACCCCCACAGGTTCCAAAATGCTGGCAAACAGGTTCTGTACGTTTAGCTGAGAGTTTGTGAAATTCAACCGCCGTACCTTTATAATAAGATTTTCTTTTTTGTGTAGTCTGAACATCGGCTACATCGCCTGGAACTGCATTATCTATAAAGATCACTCTTCCATCTGGTGACTTGGCAATTGCCTTTCCTTTAGCGCCCGCATCAGTTACTTCAACTTCTGTAAAAAGTTTGTTTTTATTTCTTCTCGCCATAGCGCAAAAATAGGATAATTAACAAGATTTAAAGAGAGCAGGCTTGAAATTTTCAGCAAACATTTAGTAATTTGCAGGGATTCAAAATTAAGGGATGATTTCTCTCCTGTTTCGGCACTTTCAATCGAAAAAAGAAGGAATAATTTAACTATAATTCTAAAATAAGACACTAACATGCCTTTACCTAAAATCAATTCTTCAGAAGAAGCCATTAAACTTGAAGACCAACATGGAGCACATAATTATCATCCCCTTCCCGCCGTATTAAGCAGGGGTGAAGGTGTTCATGTTTGGGATGTAGAGGGTAATAAATATTACGATTTTCTTTCAGCATATTCAGCCGTGAATCAAGGACACTGCCATCCTAAAATTGTGGGAGCGTTACATGAGCAGGCTTCTAAACTTGCATTGACTTCCAGGGCATTTCATAATGATGTTCTTGGAGCTTACGAAAAGTATGCTACAGAATATTTTGGCTTCGATAAACTGCTTCCTATGAATACCGGTGCAGAGGCTGTAGAAACAGCCATCAAGATCGCGCGTAAATGGGCATATGAAAGAAAGGGAGTAAAAGAGGCTGAAGCGCAGATCATTGTTTGTGCTAATAACTTTCATGGTAGAACCACTACCATCATCTCTTTCTCTAATGACGAAGAAGCTCGCAAGAATTTTGGTCCATATACCCCTGGATTTATAAAGATTAATTATGATGATCCAGAGGCACTGGAGGCGGCAATTGAGTCGAATCCTAATGTGGCCGGTTTCCTGGTGGAACCAATACAAGGTGAGGCAGGGGTGTATACACCTGCAGATGATTATATGAAGAAAGCTAAAGAGATCTGTAATAAGCACAATGTATTATTCATGGCTGATGAGATCCAGACCGGGATCGCGAGAACCGGCGGACTATTAGCTGTTTGTGGTCATTGTTCTTGTGAGGGACATTGCGAGAGACAGGAAGATACCTATAGTAAACCCGATATTCTAATTTTAGGAAAAGCCCTTTCTGGAGGTAACTATCCTGTTTCTGCAGTATTAGCAGATAATGAGGTAATGGATGTGATCCAGCCGGGACAACACGGTTCTACCTTTGGTGGAAACCCTGTAGCGGCGGCAGTTGCTGTCGCGGCATTGGATGTGGTGAAAGATGAAAATCTTATCCAGAATGCCAGAAAGCTCGGTAAATTATTCCGAAGATTATTAGACGACTATATCAGGGATTCTAATATCGTGAACCTGGTAAGAGGGCGCGGATTGTTAAATGCTATTGTTATCAATGATTCTGAAGACAGTTCTACTGCCTGGGATATTTGTATGGCATTAAAAGAAAATGGTCTTCTGGCAAAACCTACCCACGGTAATATTATTCGGTTTGCTCCACCTTTGGTAATGACTGAAGAACAATTAAGAGACTGTGTAGATATTATAATTAAGACCCTGAAGCAGTTCGAAAAGTAAAACTGCATAAAGACTCAAATAAAAAATCCCGCTCATAGCGGGATTTTTTATTGCATTGGTTTTAGAACTTATCCTCCATACTCTCTAAGGATCTCCTGCTGCATTTCCTGAATTCCTTCCAGGCCACCAAACATGATAAGGCTAATAATAGAAGTGATTAGACTTAATCCACTTAGAACTAATCCTATAATAGCCAGGATACGACCGGTTTTCACGTTTTGATAACCGGTATATAGTTCGGGATCGGCATTATAGATCTCTATAGCTCGTTTAGACATTACTAAAGCGATGATTCCGAATATCACCCCGGCAATACCATAACAGCAACAGCCAATTATAGACAAAATTCCGAAGACTAAAATAAGGGTTGAATTAGGTAATTCTCTTTTTTCCATAAATGTTTAGGTTGGTTAGTTGAAAATATGAATCATTTTATAAATATAAGAACCGGCGATAATAACAGCATTAAAAATGATAAGGCCAATTTTTATGGTAAAATCGAATTTAAATCTGTAAAAAAGATTAAAAATCAGAAATATCAATAGAAGTCCGAGACTATAAATAGCCGGATACATAAAAAATGCCTGGGAAAACTCTCCTTTAAAAAATAATACAACAGCTCTTTGGGCTCCGCAACCGGTGCAGTCAATGCCGAATAATGCTTTATTCATGCAGGGAAGCATGTACTCTTCAATAGTACTCAATTCTTAATACCTATTTTTTTGGTCAGTTCTTTATTGTCTGCGGTATTTACCTTCACAATATATACAGCATTGCTCAGATTTCCGGTAGGAAAATCAAAATCTTTTACACCATATTTAAATTTCTGCTCATAAAATAACTTACCATTAAGGTCGTATAGTCTTACCTGGCTGATTTCTGAATCGTATAACACCTTGATTTCTAATTGTTGCTGAAAATTATTCTGAAAAATATCCAGGGTGTTCAACAGGATATTTCCTGGTTTCATGGAAGCTGTTTTATCACTCACTGCATCATCTGCAGAAGAATTTCCCGGTAATTTTTCCACAAAACTTACAAAAAACCGATTTGCATACTCACCTTCCTGAAGCCTAATTTTTAAGTAGCCGGTCTTTATGCTAAAAAAGAGATCATCGTGAGCGTCATATATGAACACACGGTCTGGATTAAAATTTTGAAGATCATCTACATAAAAGGTTAGCTCAGCTGTATTCTCCAAATCTATGTTCAGTGGGATTAGTTCCTGGTCTTTTAAAGGACGAACATTGATCACAAATTCACTGTTAGATATATCCCAGCTAATATTTGCCGGGTCATGATTCATTTTCCTTGCATCCAGGGCATGATCTTCCTCTACGGTTGAATTAGCATCAAATACCAAAGCCAGATCCTGGACATAGGTTGAATCTATCTCTATCTTAAGATTCATGGAAGATCTCTCTGTAACCTGATTTTTAAAAACTGATAAATTATCCTGCTCTTTCTGGTAAATTCTATGGGTATTGTTAAACCTGATAAATCCGTCTTTTTTACCTATGACCATAAAGCCCTGGGCAACTGGCGATATCTTTCTTTCAAAATATTTACCACTTTGCCCGGTTTCACCGCCGGTAGAAAACTTTCTGAAAACAGGGGGGATATAGAATCCTGCTCCCGGAGAGTAAGTGCCATAACCACCTTCATAATCTGAGAGATAATGAGAATTTCCATTCTCCCGCGAATCCCAGAAATAAGCAATACCCGTGGTCGAAGTATTTTCAATTAAAAATTTATCCAGGTCAAGAGCAGAAGGGTAGGGATTGCCTACCAGCAGGATCTGGTCTTTTTTAATTGGCAGTTCAATAGTACCATCATTGGGAAGACCTCTAAAATCATAGGTTTGAGAGTTACCCTGGTTAACAGCTGTACCTTCGATCTCCTGCATATTGATACCGTTTACACCTTTCATGGTGAATCCTTCTCCAGGGAAAAGATCAAAATGATCTCCTATATAAGCCCAGTTTGAATAATTAGTCCCTGTGAAGGTATAGAGCCATGTAGATGAAATATTTAGCGGAATACTGTTTCCATTCACAGCATTAGTTAAAGTAGCATTCAGGCTGTATAATGGGCCTTTGGGATCATGGATGTAATTACTAAGCCTTAAATTATCACCAGGTAATTTAACCGGTAAAGACCAGTAATTATAATCAAATGCATTTGCAGTTCCTTTTTGAAAAACTGAAAGTTTGCCGGTTCCCTTATTTAGATTTTCATTTTTAGATCCCTGCAATAACTGAGATCCTTTTCTTAGATAGATGTTCGCTTCAGATTCCTTTTTGGGATTTTCCTTCAGGAAAATATCTTCCTCAACATACAGTAGCCTGTCTTTTACATATATATAACCATCAGATCCTCCCGATGGAGCTACATATAATTGCGCTGAAAGGCTTGTTGCGCTAAAAATCGACAAAAAAAGGAGTGGAAGCTTCATGAAAGCCATAAATTTGCATTAATATAAAAATTAATTCGTTGAAATTCATCAAATTAAACGTTTAACCTACTGAAAATGAACAACTCACAGGTAATTAACACTGCTCTCATAGTTATTGGAGGAGCTTTATTACTATATAGTATTTCAGCAGAAGATGTAAGTCCATATTTCAAGATCATAGGTCTTATTATCATTATGCTGGGTCTTTACAGAGCTACCAATTACTGGGTGGCTACAAAGGATGATCATGAAAACGAAAATGAAAAAGAATAGCTTGTATGGATTTTAAACCAGGCGACAGGGTAGAGCTTCTTGATGATGATCTTAGCGGGATCGTTCAGAAGGTGTATGGGAACGATGTGCAGATTACCACAGAGGATGGTTTTGAAATGAATTTTCCTGCAGACCATCTGGTGAAGATCAAGAATGATATCAACGATATAGATGTGGAGGAATTTGATCTCGAGCAGGTAATAAAAGAAAAAACACCGGCCAGAAAAAAACATTCTACCCGGAGTAAACCAAAAGATAAGGCGGCACCGCCCATGGAGGTAGATCTTCATATAAATCAATTGGTTAGATCCTCTAAAGGGATGGCCAATCATGAGATGCTAAATCTGCAACTGGATACCGCGCGTCATAAACTGGAATTCGCCATGAAGAAGCGTATTCAGAAGGTTGTTTTTATACACGGAGTAGGAGAAGGGGTGCTTAAAATGGAATTGGAATACCTGCTTGGACGATATTCCAATATAAAATATTATGATGCAGATTATCAAAAATACGGGCTTGGTGCTACTGAAGTTTATATTCTACAAAACCCCTGATAGGCTGTCTAACCATTATTAGGGGCGCAATCTGGATCCTGGGAAGGACATTGTGGAAAGGGAACTGCAGCTGCTCTTAGCGTTCCAAGATTATAAGTTTCATATTGTATGGATTCTCCGGAACCATCCTGTTTGATGAATTTTAAATTTTCGATATCTATTCTATATCCATAATTCCTGTTGATATTATGAATTATAAATTCGTCGTGGATTATTTCCTGGGTTTGCTGGTCGTTCAGGTAATTTGAAATTCCTTCGGCAGTAGTAAAGGCAACAGGATTATCCAGATCGTCCTCAGAGACTTCAAAACGGGTTAAAACCCCGTCATTATCATCATCGTCATCCAGATAATTTGGGATTCCTTCTTCATCTGTATCGCGAAATCCGTTTGCATTCACCGGATCATTAGCAGCATTGAGTAATTCCAGGTCTGTAGGAACGTTATCACCATCATCATCCCTGTCTAAATAATTGGGAATACCATCCTCGTCTGTATCCAGGTAAGGACCGCCGAAAACCCAT
>JBFGDP010000072.1:0-10013 GCA_041580575.1 Christiangramia sp. | reverse complement strand
TCTTAACAGCTTTTAAAACAGCTTTATAAAAATATTATGAAACTTTTTCAGGTTCATAAGCTGGATAATCAATATAACCCTCCTTGCCAGGGGTGTAAAAAGTATTTTCGACCCAATCTGCCAGTGGCCATTTGTTTGCAAATCTTTTTGGGAGATCGGGATTGGAAATAAATAACTTTCCAAATGCGACCAGGTCTGCATTTCCTTCACTAATAATTTTATTCCCAGATTCACGATCAAATCCATTATTGATCATTAAAGTACCTTTGTAGATCTTTCTGTAGTGCTTAGCGATCTCTGTTATTAAAAAAGGTACCTCACTCACATCGGTAAACGGTTCAGATAGATGCACATAAGCTAGATCATAAGCGTTTAATTTCTCGATAATATAATCAAAGGTTGCAATACTATCTTCAGTGGCTATGATCCCAAATGAGTTATGCAGTGATGGGTTGAATCTACATCCAATTTGATTCTCCGGCCATACTTCGCCAACAGCTTCCAGCACCTCGAAAAAGAACCGGGCGCGGTTGGGTATATTGCCTCCATATTCGTCTGATCTTTGATTGGCATTTTTGTTGAAAAACTGGTGGAAAAGGTATCCGTTGGAGGAATGGATTTCAACACCATCGAATCCAGCTTCCTTAGCCATTTTGGCGGCATGTCTAAATTCCTGGACGGTTTCCTGGATTTCCTGAATGCTCATTTCTTTAGGCTCGGTTGTTTGTTCAAAACCTTCTGGTGTAAAAACTTTCGCATTCGGATTAACTGCGCTGGGCGCGAGCGGCTTTTCTCCCCCATGAAATTTAGGATGGGAAATCCTTCCAACGTGCCATAATTGTATAAAAATCTTTCCGCCTTCTTCATGTACTGCCTCCGTAACCTTTTTCCAGCCTTCTACCTGGGCAGCAGTATGAATTCCAGGGGTATTAACATAACCTACGGCTCGTTCTGAGACCTGTGATCCTTCGGTGATTATAAGTCCTGCTCCTGCACGTTGCTTATAATATTCAATGTGAATATTTGTTGGCGCATTATCTGAATTATCTGCCCTGCTCCGGGTTAGTGGAGCCATGATCACTCTGTTCTTTAAGGTTAGGTTTCCTAACTTATATTCTTCTAAAAGCGGTTGTCTTTCGGTATTCATAGCAAATTTTTTGGTCTAAAAATACCGGTTATGTTCAATTTTGGCTGTTAATTAAATTGTAAATGAATATGACGTGTTCCAGGTACCTAATATGGGCAATGGCAGGGGAGATTCATATTTATTAAGTAATTTCGCAATTAGAAATAAGAGTTGATGTCCTGGCGGTTTTTAATATGGCGTTGGGATTCACTTTTCAATCCAATTCATGCAAAAAGAAAAAGATGTAGCGATAGTAGGGTCCGGTCTTGTGGGATCATTACTGGCTATTTTCCTTCGAAAACAAGGGCATAAAGTAACTGTGTTTGATCGTAGGCCAGATGTGCGAAAAGTTCAGTTCTCGGGAAGGTCTATTAACTTGGCAATGTCTAATCGCGGCTGGAAAGCGTTGCGTGAAGCCGGGATCGAGGAGGAGATACGAAAGCTCGCTCTGCCTTTAGATAAAAGGGCCATGCATGTAGAAGGTCAATCGGTCTATTTTCAGAAATATGGCGAAGAGGGTGAAGCGATCTATTCTATTTCCCGGGGTGTTCTCAATAGAAAGATGATCGACCTTGCAGAAACTGCAGGGGCTCAATTCAGATTTGAAGAAAAGATCTGGGATGTAGATATGAAGCATGCCAGGCTCTATACCGGGGAATCTGAAAAAAGCGTATGGAAAGAATACAAATTCGATCTTATTTTTGGTGCCGATGGAGCCTTTTCCAGGGTAAGGCATAAAATGCAGCGGCAGAGCAGGTTTAATTATTCACAGCATTTCATTGATGTGGGATATAAAGAGCTAACTATCCTGGCAAATGAAGATGGTTCTCACAAACTGGATAATTCTTCCTTTCACATATGGCCCCGCGGAAACTTTATGCTTATCGCGATGCCTAATCTTGACGGAACATTTACCTGTACCTTATTCATGCCATTTGAAGGTGAGGTTTCCTTTGAAACTATCACTAACGAACAGGAGGCAGATAGATTCTTTGAAACATATTTTCCCGATATTAAAGACGAGATCTCAAACCTGAAAAAAGATTTCTTTAAAAATCCAACCAGTGCCATGGTGACCATTAAATGTTTTCCGTGGTCTTATTATGACAAGATCACCCTGGTTGGGGATTCTGCTCATGCGATTGTTCCCTTCTACGGGCAGGGCATGAATGCAGGTTTTGAAGATATATCTGTACTCAACCAGAAGATCGATAAATATGGTGATGACTGGCAGTTGATCTTTGAAGAATATCAAAATGAAAGAAAACCGAATACTGATGCCATAGCGGAGTTGAGTTATCGCAATTTCGTTGAGATGAGTAGCAAAACAGCAGATCCCATGTTTCTGCTTAGGAAAAAGATTGAAAAGAAATTTGCTCAAAATCATCCCGATCTGTGGACGCCTTTATATTCCAGGGTAACCTTCTCTGACAAGGCATATTCTGATGCTTTAAAAATTGGAGATTATCAAAGAAATATCATGGATAAAGTGATGGAAATCCCAGACATTGCTAAAAACTGGGATAGTGACGAAGTAGAAAATAAGATCATTAATCTCATTAAGAAATAAAAAAAAAGCTGCCAACAGGCAGCTTTTCTTTTAATGTGCATCTTTCTTTAATAATTCGGGAAATCTGGCTTTAAATCGATTCAATCTGGGAATTGATACATTCCTTATATATGGATTATTCGGATTATTTTTTTCATAATCCTGGTGATAGTCTTCTGCTTTCCAGAATTTCTGAAATGGCATTATTTCAGCCGCGATAGGCTTATCATAATCTTGAGCAACTTGTTGCTTTACTTCGTTAATGATCTTCTTTTGGTCTTCGTTCTGATAAAAGATAATCGATCGATATTGCGAACCTCTATCTGGTCCCTGACCATTTACCTGAGTTGGGTCCTGGGAGCCAAAGTAAACTTCTACCAGGGTTTTAAAACTTACTATATTGGGATTATAAATAACTTCCACCGCCTCAGCGTGTCCAGTCTTCCCGGTATTACTGGATTCATACGTGGGGTTTTGAGTGTGTCCTCCAGAATATCCTGAAATGGCTTCCTCGACGCCTTTTACGCTTTCATAAACAGCCTCGACACACCAGAAACATCCGCTGGCAAAATAAGCCCGTTCCATGCCGTCCTGGGCAGGAACTTCGATAGGTTTGGTATTGGCCATTTCGTTAGTGGAAGTATCGTATTTTTTCGTTTGATTACCGCAGGCTAATAGTGCCAAACTGATCATATTTAGGATAAAAATTTTCATGATTTTTTCTTTTTATAAATTCCTTCCAGAGTTTTTTTGCCATATAGAGCGTATTCTACGGCCAGCTTATTATCTATTGTAAAACCTTTCCAGTCGAGTTCCAGGCTGCCATCACTTCCGGAAACTAGAACAGCAATTGGTGTGCCGGTGGCAAATTTATCCCAGGGGATATCAGTGGAAGTTGTTCTATTGGATCTCCCCGCGTAATAGATATTCACAACATTTCCGTTTTGCCGGTAGTTAGCCTGTATATAAAGCTCTCCTTCTTTGAGGCATAATTCTGAAGATGTATCCAGGCTAACGTCAATACAATAACACTTACATGTATTATCATCCAGATGCTCAATATTATAATAAACTCCAGAAAGCTCTTTCTTTTCCAGATTGTCTTGGGATTCACCATTTAATATAGAATCCTGAGGGTTTGATTGAGGTTTGTTTTCCCTGGTCCTTACCGGGCGGTCTGTGGTCGAAGTTTCCGGAATGTTTGTAGAATCTATCAATATGTTTCGGGCAGATTCATTGTTGTTATCCTTTTTCGAGTCGTTGCAGGAGATAAAGCTCCAAAGGATACAGCATAGGATTATTGTAGTTCTCATTTCTAACGAAATTGGGTACAATAAAGGTAACTTTAAATTGACTGTTTAATGTGAAATAGTTGTTAATCCGGAAGGAGAGGGGAGAATTTAATATAAGACATAAAAAAACTGCCTGAAAAACTTTTGCTTCAGATCTCGTTGATCTTACTGTTATTTTCCAGGCAGTTTAAATATTTTGAAAAAGTGGGTTTAAAACTTCTTGAACATTCCTTCCATCTTTTCCTGTTCCTCCTTTGCTAATTCCTCATCAACCAGGATTCGGCCACTGTGTTCATCTGTAATGATCTTTTTGCGTCCTGCAATTTCCATGATCACCTGTGGTGGAATAGTGAAAAAAGATCCTCCGGAAGCACCACGTTCTACAGGTACTACGGCTAAACCGTTCTTTACATTACTTCTTATTCTCTTATAAGCTCTAACCAATCTTTCTTCGATATTCTTCTCATATTCCTGAGATTTTTCGATCAGGGCCTGCTCTTCCTTTTCAGTTTCCTTAAGGATCTCGTCAAGCTCACTTTTCTTGTGCTTAAGATGTGCCTCACGCTCTGCAAGTTTTTCTTTGGTCTTAGCAATGATCTCTTTCTTCTGCTCGATCTTTACCTTGTATTCCTTAATGTGCTTTTCAGAAAGTTCGATTTCTAATTCCTGGAACTCAACTTCTTTACTTAAGGCATTGAATTCTCTGTTATTACGAACGTTTTTCTGCTGCTCAGAATATTTTTTGATGGTAGTTTTGGACTCCTCAATCTGGTTCTTCTTATTCTTGATGTCATTTTCGATAACCTCAATATCCGCGTCCAGTTTTTCCAGGCGTCTGTTCAAACCTGCTACTTCGTCTTCCAGATCTTCAACTTCCAGAGGTAATTCACCACGTACGTTCCTAATTTCATCGATTCGCGAATCCACCAACTGAAGATCGTACAATGATCTTAACTTCTCTTCTACAGTAACATCGTTTTTTTTCGCCATATTATAAATAATGTATTGGATTGGTATTTGTATCTGCTAAAATAAGTGCAAAACTACTAATTTTTTTGCTAAGAAAAGAATATAGTAAATTTTTTGTAAACTGTTCACTTTCATAGTGTCCTATATCTGCCAGTACCAGCTTTTGCTCGGCTTTATAGAAGTCGTGATATTTTAGATCTGCAGTTATAAAAATATCTGCACCGGCAGCTTTAGCATTATCAATGGCAAAGGCACCGCTGCCCCCTAAAACAGCAACCTTTTTTACCGGTTTTTCAAGAAATTCGGAGTGCCTTATAACACCGGAATTAAATATGGTCTTGATAGATTGTAAAAAGGAATTTTCATCTGTCTCAACTTCCAGTTCGCCGATCATTCCCATACCCAGATGTTGATTTTTATTTTCCAGACATTGTATTTCATAGGCCACTTCTTCATAGGGATGAGATTTGAACAAACTATTTATGATTTTTGATTCCAGATGTGATGCATAGGTAATGCCAATCTGCACTTCTTCCTCGTAATGAATTTCCCCTCGTTTCCCTATAACCGGGTTAGAATCTGCATTCCCTTTAAAGCTGCCTTTACCAATTGAATTAAAACTACAGTTATCGTAATTGCCAATATTTCCTGCACCGGCAATAAATAATGCTTCTCTAACTCTGTCGGCATCCTCTAATGGTACATAGGTGGTTAATTTTTTAATCGAATTCATCTTGGGAATCAATATTTTTCGATTAACAAGCCCGATCTTTTGAGCGATCATATCGTTCACACCTTTATATTGATTATCTAAAGCAGTATGAATGGCGTAAATGGCGATATCATTTTTTATGGCCTTGAGTACCGTTCTTTGAACATAATCCTTTCCGGTAAGTTTCTTTAATCCGGAGAATATTATAGGATGAAAACTGATTATAAGATTACAATTCCTGGCTATGGCTTCATCTACGGTAGCTTCCAGGGTGTCCAGAGTTATAAGTGCGCCCGAAATCTCCTTAGAGGAATCTCCAACCAGTAGACCAACATTATCAAAATCTTCGGCATAAGCAGTGGGAGCAAAATCTTCTATGAGCTCAATTACTTCCTGTATGATCATAATTTAATATTTTAGCTTCCAGTTGTTGATTAATATTTTTTAGAAGTGTAGATAAACGCTTCAATTTCCGGAAGTTTTCTCGATAACAGTTCAAATATAAATATTATACATAGCCTTTTATGCCGAATCTCAGAAAATTACTTTTCCCTTTTTCAGTAATCTATCAAGGGGTAACAGAGGTTCGTAATAAATTATATGATCGCAACATTTTAAGTTCTGAATCTTATGAACTCCCAGTCATCGCTGTGGGTAATCTCAACATGGGTGGTACTGGCAAATCACCAATGATAGAATATCTGCTGAACTTCCTGGAAGATAAGAGGAGGGTAGCGGTTTTAAGCAGGGGTTACAAGCGAAAGAGTAAGGGTTTTAGGTTAGTAGAACAGACCGACGAAGCCTCCAGTTCTGGGGATGAGCCATTACAATTTAAAAATAAATTCCCCGATGCCCTGGTGGCGGTAGATGCTAACAGGCGGGAAGGTATTGCTGAATTACTGAAACTCTCGCCAGATTTAATCTTGTTAGATGACGCTTTTCAGCACAGAAAAGTTAAAGGGGGATTTTATATACTTCTCACTGCCTATGACGATCTATATGTTCATGATCTCGTCTTACCTGCTGGAAATTTAAGAGAATCCCGTGCAGGAGCAAGACGTGCAGATGTCATCGTTGTTACTAAATGTCCTGGAAATCTTAATTTTTCTGAGATGGAAGATATAAAACGGCGATTAAGGCCCGAAGACGGCCAGTCGGTATATTTTACTACGATCAAATATGCTGAGCGAATTAAAGGCAATAAGCAGGAAGTACTGCTAAGAGAGCTCCGGGAATCTAATTTTGCCCTGGTTACAGGAATTGCCAATCCTAAGCCGTTATTAGAATTTCTAAAGAAACAAGGTATTTCGTGCAAACATTATAAGTTTCCTGATCATCATAATTTTTCTACCAAAGAAATAGCGCAGTTAAAAACCGAGAACATATTGATCACTACAGAGAAGGATTATATGCGCTTAAAAAATAGTATAGCGGCAGAAAAACTTTTTTATCTACCTATAGAAGTGGATTTTTTACAATTTGGAGAAAAATTTTTCAGGGAAGAGGTATTACAATTTATAAACAAAAAAGAGGTGTAAAACACCTCTTTTTATTCTTTGGCTAATTCAAACTATATAAAGGTCGATTCTATATAATTCAATTAACCATTTCTTTTGCAAAGCTCGTGCCAGAAATTAAACCGTGGTTTCTTTAGCGGCAAGATATTTATTTATCTTATGAAAGAACTCCTCAGTCTTATATGGTTTTGGAATGATATCATTGAAACCGTTCAGGTAGAATTCGTCCAGGTTATCATCTAAGGTTACCGCAGTAAGAGCAATGATTGGGATAGTGCTATCAAATTTTCTTATCTCGATCGTGGCCTCAATTCCGCTAATTCCCGGCATGTGAATATCCATAAGGATAAGGTCGAAGTCATTATTATGTACTTTTTCTATTGCAATAGTACCATTGTCTGCCACATCACAAATAACCTTATTCTTCTCAAGAATTTTGCGGGTGATCATCTGGTTGATCTTGTTATCCTCTACCACAAGGATACGTTTATCTTCCATGATCTCATTGGTGAGTTTAGTTTCATCTACCTGTGCAGTGACAGCAGCCTTTCTTATTTCAGCCTCCGGAGTTTCAAACTCCAGGTCAAAGGTGAATTTTGAGCCTTCGCCCAGTTCGCTTTCCAGTTCAATTTCACTTCCCAGTAATCCAAGTAAATTCTTAACAATAGAAAGTCCCAGACCGGTACCACCAAATTTTCTGTTTATTTGGGTAGATCCCTGCGTGAAATTATCAAAGATGGCCTTCTGTTTTTCCTTCCCTATTCCTTCTCCATTATCCCTGATTTCAAATCGAAGTGTAATATTATTGTCTGCCTGCTTGGTCTTTTTAACATCTATCCATATATCACCATCTTCAGTGAATTTAATAGAATTTCCAATAAGATTTATCAGGATCTGTGAGATCTTTAACGGGTCACCGTTTAGTTTATCTGGAATAGAGTTGTCGTAATTAAAGTGAATTTTAGTATTTCTTTCATCAGCCGAATTTTTGAGAGCGATCAAAACGTCTGAAATTCGTTTCTTAAGGTCAAAATTAGAATTTACTATTTCCACCTTGTTGGCCTCTAGCTTGTTAAGGTCCAGAATGTTATTGATGAGCGAAAGTAAATATTCACCTGAAAATTTCAAGGAATTAAGGTGTTCTTTCTGACTCTCTGTTGGACTTTCTTCAAGAAGGAGATGGGTGAGGCCAGTTACGGCGTATAGTGGTGTTCTAAGTTCGTGTGTTATCGTTGTTAAAAATTGTGCTTTGGCCAGAGAAGCCTTTTCTGCATTCTCCTTGGCAAGGATCAATTCAGTATTTTTTTTCTGTAATAATTCATTTGCCCTGGCCCTAAGATTGTTGTTCTTATAAAGCGATAGGGTTAATAAGGACAGAATGGTAATAAGTGCCACACTAAGAATAGTGGTTAGTTTATTGACCTTTAAGGTCTTTTCCTGTTCAGCATTCTGTAGGGTTAAATCTTCCAGGGTCGATTTAAGAGCATTTACACCAAATCTGGCATTAGATTCTGTTGCCAGAGCTTCTTTATTGATATCAAATACGGCTTCTCTAACTTCATTCATTTTTTTTAAATAAGCCAGGGCCGCTGCCGGATTTTTTCTACTTTCTTCTATCTCTGCCAGGATCCCATAGGTATACATGGTCATACCGGTAAAATTACCATCCATTGCAATTTTCAGGGCACCAAGGGCTGCCTTTTCAGCTTTTCTATAATCGCCTTTATGAATATTGGCTCTGGCTGTGTAATAGTGCAAACGGCACAGCTCATAAAAATTATCACTGTTTTCCAGATATATCTCAGCATTGTTCAATTCTGCCTCAGCCCTTTCCAGGGTTTCCTTTCTCATGTAAATGATCGCCTTATTTAAAGCGATTACCCCCAGGAGTTCAGAATTCCCCTCTTTCTCATAATACGTTTTGGCAATGTCCAGGTATTTTAACGCGCGGTTTCTTTCATTTTTAGCGGTTAAAATTTTTGCGTACATTATATAGGAATAATTCAAACCGGCCTGGTCCTCGATCTCTCTTTGTATGGAGATGGCTCTTTCCAGTTGTGTTATACCCTTGTCATATTCATGACGAACGCTGTACATTCTGGCGAGAATACTGCTAGATAGGGCTACATATCTTTTATGGTCAATACGTTTTGCCAGCTCCAGAGATTTGTTCAATTGGTTATGTGCTTTATCAAAAAGCATCATATTAACAGACTTCTCAGCCTCGTTAAGTAGTTGTTTTATTTGCTCCGGTTTAGGTTCAGTTTCGCTTATAGATGAATCCTGGAATCCAAATTGTATGAAACAACATACCAGTAATAGGAAAAGCTTTATGTTCTTCATTCGGGAAAATAGCTAGAAGCTGTTAATGTGGTTAAATATAGCTATTTATCGTTAATGAGTGAAATTAAATCGATAAGACGATTCGAATAACCAATTTCATTATCGTACCAGCCAATTAATTTTACAAGTTTACCTCCTATCACTGAGGTCATTTGTGCATCAAAAATGCAACTGTTAGGGTTGTCCAGAATGTCGACCGAGACTATGGAGTCTTCATTATATTCTATGATACCTTTCATATTGCCCATAGCAGCCTCTTTAAATAAAGCGTTCACCTCTTCGATACTGGTTTCCTTGCTAACATTCAGCGTCATATCTGTTAGGGAACCGTTGGGTACCGGTACTCTTATACCGCATCCTCCTATTACTTCACTTAATTTGGGGAAGATGCCTGTTAAAGCTTTAGCTGCACCGGTGGTGGTAGGGATGATCGATTGGGCTGCAGCCCGGCTTCTGCGCAGGTCCTTATGGGGTTTGTCATGCAAACTCTGATCTGAGGTATAAG
>JBFGDP010000071.1:0-10189 GCA_041580575.1 Christiangramia sp. | reverse complement strand
GTTAAGTTATTATCCTACGTCACTTATTTAAGTATTCTTTTTCATGCGATAGATGGGATATTGCTAACCATAGGAAACCGCAAGGCGAGACCTCAGGGGTATGTTAGCTTTAAACCTTCAACCAACACCATGTGGTCTTCCCGAAATATGGGGATCCTTGGTACAGTCATCCTTGCTTTTATAGTTGTACATATGACTATGTTCTGGGCAGAGATGAAATTCGGCGGATTGGATAATACCGTATATACTACCGCGAATGGCGAAGAGGTAAAAGACCTTTATACATTAACAATAAAAACTTTCCAGGATGCTCAGTATGGATTGCTCTGGGCTATTGCATATGCGGTTGCTATGCTGGCGATCGGCTTCCATCTGTCTCACGGGTTTGCAAGCGGTTTTCAATCACTGGGGGTTAATCATCCTAAATACAATGGGTTTATTAAAAAATTGGGACTTGCTTTCTCTGTGCTGGTTCCACTGGCCTTTGCAGTAATACCATTTTATATTCACTTTGTACTAGAAAAAATTTAAGCTATGGGAATATTTGAATCTAATGCACCTAAAGGCCCATTGGCAGAAAAGTGGACCAATCATAAAAATAATATAGACCTGGTTAATCCGGCCAATAAGCGTAACATTGATGTTATCGTTGTTGGAACAGGGCTTGCCGGAGGTAGTGCCGCGGCGACCCTGGCAGAACTGGGATATAATGTAAAAACATTCTGCTACCAGGATTCTCCTCGTAGAGCTCACTCTATTGCGGCTCAAGGAGGGATCAATGCAGCAAAGAATTACCAGGGAGATGGAGATTCTGTCTACCGTTTATTCTACGATACTATTAAAGGTGGTGATTACCGTTCCAGGGAATCTAACGTATACCGTCTAGCTGAAGTTTCAGGAAATATCATAGACCAGTGTGTGGCGCAGGGAGTACCTTTTGCGCGTGAATACGGTGGCCTTTTAGATAACCGATCATTTGGTGGAGTGCTTGTCTCAAGAACATTCTACGCCAAAGGACAAACCGGGCAGCAGTTATTGCTTGGAGCCTACTCGGCTATGAACCGCCAGATCAACCGTGGAAAGATCCAGCCTTTCAACAGGCATGAGATGCTGGACATCGTCAAGGTTGATGGCAAGGCTCGTGGGATCATCGCAAGAAACCTGGTAACAGGAGAATTAGAAAGACATTCAGCACACGCTGTGGTAATTGCTTCAGGAGGTTACGGGAACGTATTCTTCCTTTCTACCAATGCTATGGGAAGTAATGTAACAGCCAGCTGGAAAATACATAAAAAGGGTGCTTATTTTGCGAACCCTTGTTTCACTCAGATCCACCCTACCTGTATTCCGGTTTCAGGAGATCATCAGTCTAAATTGACATTGATGTCTGAATCCCTGCGTAATGATGGTAGAATCTGGGTTCCGAAGAAAAAAGAAGATGCTGAAGCTATCAGGGCCGGGAAGAAAAAACCGACCGAGCTTTCAGAAGACGAAAGAGATTATTACCTGGAAAGAAGGTATCCTGCGTTTGGTAACCTTGTACCACGTGATGTGGCTTCGAGAGCAGCCAAAGAACGTTGTGATGCAGGATTTGGTGTGAATAAGACCGGGGAAGCTGTTTATCTTGACTTCAGCTCTGCCATTATGAGATATGGTAAGGAAGAAGCAACAACCAGAAAAATAAATAATCCTTCAGACGCCAAGATCAAGGAGCTAGGAAAAGAGGTTGTAGAAGCCAAATATGGTAACCTGTTCCAGATGTATGAGAAGATCGTAGATCAAAACCCGTACGAAACTCCAATGATGATCTATCCAGCGGTTCACTACACCATGGGCGGTGTCTGGGTTGACTATAACCTGCAAACTACTATTCCTGGCTGTTACGCGATTGGAGAAGCAAACTTTTCAGACCACGGGGCGAACAGGCTTGGGGCTTCTGCCTTGATGCAGGGACTTGCAGATGGTTATTTTGTATTACCATACACTATAGGAGATTATCTTTCTAACGATATTAGAACCGGAGCGATCCCAACAGATTCTCCAGAATTCGACGCTGCTGAAACTGAAGTACGCGAAAGACTGGAAAAACTTGTAAATACCAATGGAACCAAATCTGTTGATCATTTCCATAAAATCCTTGGTAAGATTATGTGGAATAAGGTTGGAATGGCCAGAAACGCTACCGGTCTTAAAGAAGCGATCAAGGAGATCCAAGAATTACGCGAAGAATTCTGGAAAGAAGTTAGAGTACCGGGAAGCACCAATGAAATGAACGCCGAACTGGAAAAAGCCGGTCGTGTGGCAGATTTCCTAGAACTTGGTGAGCTTTTCGCTAAAGATGCTCTGCACAGGGAAGAATCTTGTGGTGGTCACTTTAGAGAAGAATACCAAACAGAAGAAGGGGAAGCTCTTCGTGATGATGAGAACTTCATGTATGTAGCAGCATGGGAATATACAGGTAAACCTGCCGATGCTATTCTGCATAAAGAAGATCTTGATTATGAAAATATACAGGTAAAAACAAGGAGCTATAAATAATTTGAGAATTTGAAAATGCGTTAATTCAATTGACCAATTTTCAAATTTTCAGATTTTCAAATTGAAAATATGAACCTTACATTAAAAATATGGCGTCAGAAAAACGCCGACGTAAAAGGGAAAGTAGTAACCTACCAGGTTTCAGATATTTCTGAAGACATGTCTTTTCTGGAGATGATGGATGTTCTTAATGAGCAGCTTATCAACAAAGGAGACGAGCCTGTAGCTTTTGATCATGACTGCCGGGAAGGTATTTGTGGTTCCTGTAACCTGCAAATCAACGGTGAACCCCATGGACCAGACAGGGGAGTTACTACCTGCCAGTTACACATGAGAAGATTCAAGGATGGTGATACTATTGTAATTGAACCATTTAGAGCCAAGGCTTTTCCTGTGATCAAGGATCTTGTGGTAGACCGCAGTGCGTTTGACAGGATTCAACAGGCCGGTGGGTATATTTCAGTAAATACTTCGGGAAATACTCAGGATGCCAACTCCATTCCTATTGAAAAAGAAAATGCAGACATGTCTTTCTATGCCGCTACCTGTATTGGTTGTGGGGCTTGTGTGGCAGCTTGTAAAAACGCAAGTGCTATGCTTTTCACCTCGGCAAAAGTAAGCCAGTATGCACTGCTTCCGCAAGGAGAAGTAGAAGCAGACCGCAGAGTTCTGCAAATGGTAGAGCAAATGGATAAAGAAGGGTTTGGTAACTGTACCAATACCGGTGCCTGTGAAATTGAATGCCCTAAAGGCATCTCCCTGGAGAATATTGCCAGGATGAACAGAGAATACCTAAAAGCGAGCGTGAAGTAATTAACACCCGTTTAAGTACATATTGATGATCCCGGACTTTGCAGTCCGGGATTTTTTATGCACATTAATGTAAATTTTCTGAATGCCTGAAACTTTACATATTTCATCAAAATTACCCGGGACTAAAACCAGCATTTTCTCTGTAATGAGCAAAATGGCTCAAGAATACGACGCCATAAATCTCTCGCAGGGTTTTCCGAATTTCGAGACAGATGAGCTTCTAAAAGACCTGGTCACCAGGGCTATGAAGAAAGGATATAATCAATATCCTCCAGATACTGGAGTACAGGAACTCAGGGAACAAATCTCTTATAAGATCAAATCGCTTTACGGTAAAAGTTATGATCCAAATACTGAAGTTACCGTAACTTCTGGCGCTACAGAAGCACTATATACTGCCATTACAGCTTTTGTAAAAAAGGGTGACGAGGTAATTGTACTCAAACCGGCCTACGACACCTACGAACCAACGATAAAACTAAGCGGCGGCATTCCGGTTCAGATCCAGTTACAGGGAGAAGACTATAAAGTGGATTGGGACCAGGTTAAATCGGCCATTACTTCCAGGACCAGGATGCTTATAATCAATACTCCTCATAATCCTACCGGCACAATTCTTAACCGGGACGACATGCTGGAACTTCAAAATATCCTTGAAGATACTAACATCCTATTGTTAAGTGATGAAGTATATGAACATCTCATATTTGATGGGAACGAGCACCAAAGCGCCTCTAAATTTCCGGCTCTTTCAGAAAGGGCAGTTATTTGCGCCTCTTTTGGTAAAACATTTCATAATACCGGGTGGAAAACCGGATATTGTGTTGCTCCCAATTACTTAATGACTGAGATCAGGAAAATTCATGAGGTAACTGTTTTTTCTGTAAATCATCCCATGCAGCGGGCATATGCAGATTACCTAAAAAATCCTGAGACCTATTTAAAACTTTCAAATTTCTACCAGACAAAAAGAGATCTTTTTCTGAATTTGATAAAAGATTCAAGGTTCAGCTTTACACCTTCACGCGGAACCTACTACCAGCTTTTAAATTTCTCTGAAATAACTAAGGAAAAAGATGTACTTTTCGCAGAGAAACTGGTGAAAAAGAATGGCTTAGCCTCTATCCCGGTTTCTGTATTCAATATAAATGAAAAAGATAACAGCCAGCTAAGATTTTGTTTCGCGAAGACAGATGAAACCCTTGAAAAAGCTGCAGAAATACTTTGTAAGTTATAATGAATTTAAACATTAAAATCAGGGATCAGGATTTCGTATTACATCCTTATGGCGCAGTTTACTGGCCAGAGCAGGAAGTTCTAATGGTGGCCGATGTTCATCTTGGAAAGATTTCTCATTTTAGAAAACACGGTAGCGCGGTACCTTTACAGGCCGCATCTCAGAATTTTATCAGGCTCGATGAACTGCGCAGAGAGTTTGACCCAGAACATATTGTTTTTATGGGAGATCTATTTCATAGTTCCCTAAACATAGAATGGAATATGTTTGAAGAATGGATAGAAAATATTGATAATCGGGTACATCTGGTCGCGGGAAACCACGATATTATTTCCCCGCTCAAATACGAGGCCCTGGATATTCAGATTTATTCTGAGGTAAAAGTAGACGGATTTCATCTAAGTCATCACCCCGAAAAACAGGAGGATCTATTCAACATTTGCGGGCATATTCATCCGGGATATAAGATGCGAGGAGAAGGCAGGCAATTGCTCAACTTGTCCTGCTTTTACAGGAGCTCCAACCAATTGATCCTACCCGCTTTTGGTGAATTTACCGGGAATTATTTTATGAAACCGGAAGAAGGAGATCATATTTTTGCTATTACAGGTAAGGAAGTGATCAAGGTAAATTAACTTGAAAATATGCTTAAAAGATTCGCAGTACTAAATTTTCTCTCTGTTATAGTAGCAATCGCTACTAATTTTCTGGCACAAACCGGCTTTTTTAATGACACCACTATAGGGGAAGTGAGTGATAAGTATTCAAATTTGTTCACACCGGCTGGTTATGCATTTTCTATTTGGGGACTCATCTATATTTCCCTGATCGCTTTTTCGGGATTCATGATCTACCAGGCTTTTTCCAACGAAAAGTATACTGCCTTTATTAAAAAAACCTCGTTTTGGTTCATCATCGCCAATATTGGCACCTGCCTTTGGGTGATTACCTGGTCTTACGATTATATAGGATTATCGGTGGTTCTAATGTTCCTTATTCTGGCAAAACTCCTAAAGATTATTCTAAATAACGATATGGAGATCTGGGACGCTCCATTTAAGGTGATATTTTTCTACTGGTGGCCTATTTGTCTATACTCTGGTTGGATCACCGTAGCGAGCATTGCGAATACAGCTTCCTGGCTCAAACAAACCGGCTGGGATGGCGCGATATTTACTGAAGTGGAATGGACGGTTATTATGATAGGTGTAGCTGTGATCATCAATCTTTGCATGGTTTACCTGCGCAATATGCGCGAATTTGCCGCAGTTGGGGTTTGGGCATTGATCGCTATTTACATTAGACATCAAACCAACGAGGAATTTATAGCAAATTCTGCTTTAGCAGGAGCGATCCTCCTATTTTTTAATATCTCTTATCACGGTTATATAAACAGGAAAACCAACCCTATCTATAAATTTCTGAATAAACAAACCACCTAGACCATAGCCTTTATATCGCTGGCCCAACTTGGATAGGTAAAGATCATACCTTTAAGGGTTTGGCAATTAAGCTTCCCGCACATCGCCATCACGAACATATTTATCATTTCTGCAGCATCTGGCCCCACCAGGTGAGCGCCAATGATATATCCGGTTTCTTTATCCACCAGTGTTTTATAGGCGTAATAATTTTCGTTGATTCGTTTGGCATTGAACCAGCCAGGTACATGTTTTTGTTCCACCTTAAAATCATAACCTTTTTCTCTGGCCTCCTTTTCATTTAAGCCAACCGTGGCAATATTTGGAAGCGTAAAAACGACTGAAGGTTGTGGCGGATAATTTATTTCCTTTGCTCTGTCCTTATTTAAAATATTAGCTGCCACGATCCTCGCCTCCTGGGATGATAATGGGGTTAAAGGCAACCCGTCACTGGCAGACACATCGCCACAGGCATACACATTTTTATTCGTGAGACTTTGCATATGAAGGTTTACCAAGATGCCTTTTTTAGAATAATCTACATTTCCCTTGTCGAGATCAAGTTCATCTATAGAAGGAATCCTGCCGGCAGCATTCACAACCAGTTTGGCCTTTAATTCGATCTGCTCCCCTTTTTGATTTGCTGTAACCCTGAAATTGGTTTGAAGCTTTTCTACCCCCGTCACATCGGCATTAAATATAAATTTTATTCCTATTTCTTCGGAAGCAGCCTCAAGGTGCTTCACCATATCTTTATCAAAATTATTAAGTGATCGCGACTCACTATCAATTACAGTGACATCTGCTCCACATCTTGCGGCAATATGAGCAAATTCCATCCCTATGTAACCTGCACCTATAAAAATAATGCTCTCTGGCAACTCTTCCAGTTCAAGAAAATCATCACTGGTTATAGGCAACTCCCTTCCCGGAATTGGCAATTCGAACGGCTTATGCCCGGTAGCTATTACGATCTTTTTTGCCTTTACAGTTTTACCTTCTACAGAAAGTGTTTTTTCATCCAGGAATTTTGGAGACTGATGGTACATCTTTATTCCCCGTTCATGAAGATCTTTTTCTGTAGCCGCAGGCACGGCTCCCGTAAAGGTCTTTTTGAATTCCATAAGATCTTTCCAGCTAAATTCAGGCATTTTAGTGATCCCGTAACCGTGCATTTTCGCAGTGCGATCCAGGATCTCGGTTAAGCCCATGAGCACTTTTTTGGGATCACAACCACGATTTGCACAGGTCCCACCAAACTCACGATTATCGGCAATAGCAACTTTCAAACCCTCTGCTGCACATTCTTTCGCCACACTTTTACCAGCTGTTCCCGTACCAATTACAAATACATCAAATTCTTCAATTCCCATGGCTTTAGATCTTTTCAGGTGAAAATAGTCAAGAATAGAGGCATTTTGCGTTATGAAAATGGTAAAACTCATCAAATGCTATTTAATAGTTAAAAATCAATCAACTGGTTGTAAGGCAATCTGGTTGAATTTATCTTTGCTGCAATGAGTACAAATCTTATCGCCCAAAAATTTGCACAATCCCGGCAACAGCAGGAATTGCGCAATATTATTTCCCAGTCTGAAAAAAATCCGTCAAACATTCATTTAAAAGGGCTCGTAGGCTCTGCCCTGTCTTTCGTGGTAGCAGATGCTTTTAAAGAAACAGACCATCCTTTTTTATTGATTTTCAACGACAAGGAAGAGGCGGCCTATTATCTCAATGATTTGGAGCAGCTGGCAGGGGAAAAGAATGTACTTTTTTATCCGGGAAGTTATCGCAGGCCTTACCAGATCGAAGAGACAGATAATGCGAATGTGCTGTTGCGGGCAGAGGTACTTAACCGCATTAATTCAAGGAAAAAGCCAGCATTAATCGTTACTTATCCAGAAGCCCTTTTCGAAAAGGTAGTGACCAGGAAAGAACTGGATCGAAGTACCCTTAAGATAGCCGTTGGCGATGAGCTATCTATAGATTTCGTGAACGAAGTGCTATTCGAATACCAGTTTAAGCGAGTAGATTTTGTTACTGAACCCGGGGAATTTTCAGTTAGAGGTGGGATCATAGATGTATTTTCATTTAGTCATGATGAACCTTACCGGATCGAATTTTTTGGCGATGAAGTAGACAGCATCAGAACCTTTGACGTGGAAACCCAGCTTTCTACAGATAAGAAGAAAAAGATCTCGGTCATGCCAAATGTAGAAAACAAACATCTGGATGAAGTAAGAGAAAGTTTCCTCAAGTATATTTCAGCAAAAACCATTGTTTTTATAAAAAACCTGGACCTGCTTACAGCCCAGGCCGATAAATTATTTAAAAAGGCAGAAGAAGCTTTTAAAGGACTTTCAGAAGATGTAAAGCATAGCGCGCCAAAAGATCTGTTTTGTGACGGTACGCTTATAAAGAAACAGCTCCTGGAATATGCAACCATAGAACTAAACAGTCAGCCCTATTTTAAAGCTGATAGATTTATAGAATTCAATACTAAACCGCAGCCAAGCTTCAACAAGCAATTTGATCTATTAATAGATAACCTTATTGAAAACCAGGAAGCAGGTTTTGCCAATTTCATTTGCTGTGTGAGTGAGCAACAGGCAAAGCGATTCCATGATATTTTTGATGACCAGGAAAAAGAGGTGAAATACCAGACTCCCGTTTTCTCGATGTATCAGGGGTTTATCGATGAGGACTGCAAAACTGTTTGTTATACAGATCACCAGATATTTGAGCGATACCATAAATTCCATTTAAAGAACGGTTACGCCAAGAAACAGGCGATCACCTTAAAGGAACTTACCAATCTTGAAGTTGGTGATTACGTGACCCATATTGACCACGGAATTGGAAAATTCGGCGGACTTCAAAAAATTGATGTTGAAGGGAAAAAACAGGAAGCTATAAAACTTATTTACGGAGAGCGTGACATTCTTTACCTCAGCATTCATTCTCTTCATAAGATCTCCAAATTCAACGGGAAAGACGGCAAACCTCCAAAGATCTATAAACTGGGAAGTAACGCCTGGAAAAATCTTAAAAAGAAAACAAAGGCCCGGGTTAAGCATATTGCCTATGACCTGATTAAACTTTACGCCAAGCGAAGAATGGAAAAAGGATTCAAATATGATCTCGATTCCTATTTGCAACATGAACTCGAAGCTTCTTTTATGTATGAAGATACGCCAGATCAGAGCTCTGCAACCGCTGCGGTAAAGGCAGATATGGAAAATGAACGACCTATGGACCGCCTCGTTTGTGGGGATGTTGGTTTTGGTAAGACCGAAATTGCCATTAGAGCGGCTTTTAAAGCCGTGGATAATAATAAACAGGTAGCCATATTGGTGCCTACCACCATTCTTGCTTTCCAGCATCATCAGACCTTTTCAGAAAGATTAAAGGATTTCCCGGTAAGAATAGATTACCTCAACCGTTTTAGAACCGCTAAGGAACGTAAAGACACGCTGGCAGATCTGGAAGCAGGAAAGGTCGATATCATCATTGGAACACATCAACTGGTTAGCAAATCGGTTAAATTCAAGGATCTTGGGTTACTTATCGTAGATGAAGAGCAAAAATTCGGGGTTGCGGTAAAGGATAAACTGAAAACGATCAAGGAAAACGTGGACACCTTAACCCTTACCGCTACACCTATACCAAGAACACTTCAATTTAGTTTGATGGCGGCGCGTGACCTTTCAACTATAACCACTCCTCCACCCAACCGTTACCCTATAGAAAGTCACGTGATAAGATTTTCAGAGGAAACGATCAGGGATGCTATTTCCTATGAAATTCAACGTGGAGGCCAGGTTTTCTTTATCCATAACCGCGTAGAAAATATTAAGGAGGTCGCCGGGATGATACAGCGACTGGTTCCTGATGCAAAAATTGGTGTGGGTCATGGGCAGATGGAAGGTAAAAAACTGGAAAAATTGATGCTCAGTTTTATTAACGGAGAATTTGATGTGCTTGTTTCCACGACGATCGTGGAAAGTGGACTGGACGTATCTGAAGCGAATACGATATTTATCAATAACGCTAATAACTTTGGACTTTCTGACCTTCACCAGATGCGGGGGCGCGTTGGACGTAGCAATAAAAAAGCCTTCTGTTATTTTATTACTCCTCCATATTCAGCCATGACCGAAGATGCGAGAAAGAGAATTAC
>JBFGDP010000070.1:0-10210 GCA_041580575.1 Christiangramia sp. | reverse complement strand
CAATGCTTCCGTAATAGTTTCCCAGCCATACTGAATCAATTTCGCAGCATAGTTTGGATCTACTCCTTCGGCAACCATCTTATCGAAAGTCAAAATTGAGCCTGTTTGAAGCACTCCACAAAGAATGGTTTGCTCACCCATTAGATCTGATTTCACTTCAGCAACGAAAGAAGATTCCAGTACTCCTGCCCTATGACCACCGGTGGCGTAAGCATAGGCTTTTGCCCATTCAAGGCCAATGCCTTGAGGGTCATTTTCAGGATGCACGGCGATAAGCGTAGGTACTCCAAAACCCCTTTTATATTCTTCACGAACTTCAGATCCCGGACATTTAGGTGCGACCATGATCACGGTCACATCTTCACGGATCTTCATTCCCTCCTCCACGATATTGAAACCATGGGAATAAGAAAGTACCGCTCCTTTTTTCAAATGAGGCTGAATAGCTTTGATCACAGAAGTATGTTGCTTGTCTGGAGTTAGATTGATCACCAGGTCTGCTTCAGGAACAAGTTCTTCATAAGTCCCCACCTTGAAATCATTTTCAGTGGCATTTTTCCACGACTGTCGCTTTTCCTTGATCGCTCCTTCTCTTAAAGCGTATGAAATATCGAGTCCGCTGTCGCGCATATTGAGTCCCTGGTTGAGACCCTGGGCGCCGCAGCCCACGATGACTATTTTCTTACCATACAGGGCTTCTGCTCCATTACTGAATTCATCCAGTTCCATGAAACGACAGGTTCCTAATTGATCTTGTTTTTCAGCTTTAGAAAGGCTGTTAAAATAGTTGGTCATGATAATGAGTTTGTTGTATTAAATTTTTCTAGTATGCCTGAAATAGGCATTTCATTTTTTGTTACCGCGATGGTTCCAGATCTTACAAATTGCATCAATCCATAAGGTTTCAGGGTTTCATAAAGTGCATCTACCTCGGTTCGTTTTCCGGTTTTTTCGATCACGAAAAATTCTTTGGTAACCGTTACAATACGTGCATTCGTCTCTTTAATGAAATCCTGAATATTATGATCATCTAAAAAGTCCTGAGACCTGATCTTGTACAGTGCGGTTTCCTGATAGATGGTTTCAGCATCGGTGTGATAAAATGCCTTGATCACTTCTATTTGTTTCTCGATCTGGCCCACGATCTTTTTAATCTGTTCCTCGGTCACATTCACAATGATGATAAACCGCATCACTTCAGTCACCTCACTAGGCGAAGCGGTGATACTCTCAATATTGATGTGCCTTTTTAAGAAAATGGCCGCTATCCTGCTCAATAAACCAAGGTTATTCTCGGTATATATTGATACTGTATAATTCTTTTTTTCCATTACTCTAATAATATGTCTGAAACTGCTGCTCCCGTTGGAATCATTGGGAACACATTTTCTTCCTGTTCAACTTTCACTTCAAGGAAATAAGCCTCCTCAGATTCCATCATTTCCTTTACAGCTTCTTCTAACTGACTCCTATCATTCACCTGTTTTGCTTTGATATGGTATCCTTTGGCGATGGTTATAAAGTCTGGATTTACCATAGTGGTGGAAGCGTAGCGTTTGTCGAAAAATAATTGCTGCCACTGTCTTACCATTCCCAGGAATCCATTGTTCAAAAGCACAATTTTCACGGGAACCTTAGTCTGAAAAATAGTTCCTAATTCCTGTATGGTCATCTGGTAACCGCCATCACCAATCACGGCAACAACCTCCCTTTCTGGCTTGGCCATTTTAGCACCAATAGCTGCCGGAAGCGCAAACCCCATGGTTCCTAATCCGCCGGAAGTCACATTGCTTCTAGTGCCATTGAATTTTGCATATCTGCAAGCGGCCATCTGGTGCTGGCCAACGTCGGAAACAATGATAGCGTCTCCCTTGGACTGGGTATTTATTTCCTGAATAACCTCAGCCATACCAAGGTCCTTTTTATTTACATCAAGGTTGCCTTTAATGACCTTTTCATACTCGGTCTTATACATATCCTTGAACTTCTGGTGCCATTCCTCATGAGAATTAGGCTCTAAAAGTTCCAGCAAAGCTTTCAGGCTTTCTTTCACGTCACCCAGAACCGGGTAGTCTGCATGTACATTTTTATTGATCTCGGCAGGATCTATTTCGAAATGGATCACTTTGGCCTGTTTAGCGTATTTTTCCAGATTTCCAGTCACCCGGTCATCGAACCTCATCCCAATGGCGATCAAAACATCACATTCGTTGGTAAGCATATTAGGCCCGTAATTTCCATGCATCCCAACCATTCCCACATTCAGCGGGTGATCTGTTGGTAATGCCGAAAGCCCCAGAATAGTCCATGCTGCCGGGATACCTGCTTTTTCGACTACTTGTTTAAACAGATCTTCTGCTCCTCCAAGAATTACTCCCTGTCCCCATACTATCATTGGCTTTTTTGCATTATTAATCACCTCGGCAGCTCTTTCAACTTCAAGCAGGTTCAGCTCCGGGTAAGGCTTATAACTTCTAATTCCGGAACATTTCTTATAACTGAATTCCAACGAGGCAAACTGGGCATCTTTGGTAATATCTATAAGCACTGGCCCTGGTCTTCCAGATTTAGCGATATAAAAGGCCTTCGCCATTACTTCCGGAATTTCTTCAGCCTTAGTTACCTGGTAGTTCCATTTGGTAATAGGCGTGGAAATACCAACAATATCGGTTTCCTGGAAAGCATCGCTTCCAAGTAAATGTGATCCCACCTGCCCGGTAATGCATACCATTGGGGTAGAATCTATTTGTGCATCAGCAATTCCGGTAACCAGGTTGGTTGCTCCGGGGCCCGATGTTGCAATGGCAACACCAACTTTTCCCGAAACGCGTGCATATCCCTGGGCTGCATGTGTGGCGCCCTGTTCATGCCTGGTGAGCACATGGTGAATTTCCTTCTGATATTTATACAATTCATCGTAGACAGGCATAATTGCCCCTCCGGGATAACCGTAAATTGTCTCCACACCTTCTTCAAGCAAACATTTAATCACTGCTTCGGCTCCCGAAACAGTCGTTTTAGCTTTTGTTTTCTCTTTTTCGAAACTTGCTGTCTTTACCTGCATAATTCACCGTATTAAAATTCATCTGTAACACATCCCTGTGAAGCTGATGCCACTGTTTTTGCGTATTTATAGAGTACACCTCCGTTTACCTTAAAAGCAGGCGCTTTCCAGGCTTTCTTTCTTTCACTAATTTCTTCATCGCTTAAATGCGCTTCAATTCTGTTGGTTTCAGCATTGATACTGATCTCGTCACCATCTTTAAGAAGTCCTATAAGCCCACCTTCCTGAGCTTCTGGAGTGATATGACCCACTACAAAACCGTGGGTTCCCCCTGAAAATCTTCCGTCTGTAATAAGGGCGACTTCTTTTCCAAGACCAGCGCCCATGATCGCTGAAGTAGGCTTCAGCATTTCGGGCATTCCCGGCCCTCCTTTGGGGCCCTCATAGCGAATGACGACTACGTCTCCTTTTTGAACCTTACCGGAGGAAATCCCTTCGTTAGCTTCAAATTCACCATTAAAAACTCTGGCCTTTCCTGTAAATTTCAATCCTTCCTTACCCGTTATTTTAGCGACGGAACCTTCAGAAGCCAGATTACCGTATAGAATTCTGATATGTCCGGTGGCTTTGATAGGTTTTTCTACAGGATGAATTACATCCTGGTCGAAAGGCAAAGGATCTACATTTTCAAGGTTTTCAGCAATAGTTTTCCCGGTCACGGTCATACATTCGCCATGAAGTAATCCTTTTTCCAACATATATTTCATAACCGCAGGAATTCCTCCTATCCTATGAATGTCTTCCATTAGATACTTTCCGCTGGGCTTGAGATCTGCCAGAAATGGCGTCTCTTCACATATCCTCTCAAAATCTTTTAATCCAAAACTGATATCGGCTGCTTTGGCGATCGCTAAAAAGTGCAGTACCGCGTTGGTAGAACCTCCCAGCACCGTGAGTAAACGCACGGCATTTTCAAATGACTTGGCCGTCACGATGTCCTTTGGTTTCAGATCATTTTCCAGCAAATATTCCATTGCCTGTCCTGCCTTAATACTTTCCTGAACTTTTTCGGGTCCGGTCGCCGGATTGGAACTATTGAAAGGAAGGCTCATCCCCAATGCTTCAATTGCTGAAGCCATGGTATTGGCAGTATACATTCCTCCACAAGCTCCTGCACCGGGGCAGGCTTTTTCTATGACCGCCTGGTATTCTTCTTCCTGCATTTCCCCGGAAACCTTAGATCCCCAGGCTTCAAAAGCGGAAACCACATCCAGTTTTTTACCATTATGGCAACCTGAGGCGATAGTACCCCCATAAACCAAAACTGACGGTCGGTTTAATCTTAACATAGCCATTAATGCTCCGGGCATATTCTTATCGCAACCAACAACAGTCACCAGCCCGTCATAAGACATTCCGGCCACCACCGTTTCCATGGAATCTGCGATAATATCCCTGGAAGGAAGCGAATAGCGCATTCCCGGCGTACCCATGGAAATACCATCACTCACCCCAATGGTGTTAAAAATGAGTCCATTCAAGCCTGCATTCTGAGTTCCTTTTTTAACTTCTTTAGCAAGATCGTTCAGGTGCATATTACAGGGATTACCTTCATAACCGGTACTTCCTATTCCCACAAATGGTTTTTTGAGATCTTCTCTATTTAGTCCAATTGCGTGAAGCATTGCCTGCGAAGCTGGTTGCGAATCACTTTGGGTTATTTTGCTGCTGTATTTGGTGTTCATTTAATTTGTTTCGGTTTCAATAAGAATTAAAAATAGTTTGATAAGTACAGGCCTGTCTTTTCTATACTGGTGCCGAATTACTTCCAACTACAGCTACACAAACTTAATTATTTGGTTTACAGCAGATTACGACTATCGTTATTACGATAGCTAATAATTGGGTTTTAATTTTCTGACGGGTGGTAAAACAAAAAAGCCATCATTCCTGATGGCCTCTTATCAATTCGTCCTTTTATGGACGGGTATTGATTACTTTATTTCTTCTTTTTAAGTGAATACAGGTCTTTTCTTCTGTCTTTCATATTTCGAACGCTACCAAAATTATGCAGCTCTTTTAAGAGATCCAGGTCTACATCTACGAGCAAAGTACTTTCGGTGTTTGGAGTCGCTTCAGCCTTGATCCCATTTACCGGAAACGCAAAATCTGAAGGGGTTAGTACAGCACTTTGCGCGTACTGAATATCCATATTATCTACTTTCGGCAGGTTGCCCACTGATCCGGCCATAGCAACATAACATTCATTCTCAACAGCCCTGGCCTGAGCACATATTTTCACCCTGGAATATCCATTCTGAGTATCTGTCATGAAGGGTACGAAGAGAATGTTCATTCCTTCTTCTGCAAGGATCCTGGACACTTCCGGGAACTCTATATCATAACATATTAGAACCCCGATCTTTCCACAATCTGTATCAAAGGTTTCCAGTTTATTTCCGCCTTTCATCCCCCAGGCTGTTTCCTCTGCCGGAGTGATATGCAGTTTTTCATACCTTTCATAACTACCATCCCTTCTACATAAATACCCCACATTATACATATGCTCTCCAATTGGCTGCGGCATACTACCGGTGATAATGTTGATATTGTAATTAATCGCAAATTCTCTGAAGGTCTCCAGTAATCGCTCTGTATATTCTGACAGTCCACGAATTGCCTCCGGCTCTGATAAATGATTAAACTGAGCCATTAAAGGCGCATTGAACAACTCTGGAAACAATATAAAATCGCTCTGATAATTACTAACGGCATCCACAAAAAATTCGATCTGTGAGACCAGTGCCTCATAATCTTTGAAAAGGCGCATTTGCCATTGCACCAGGCCTAACCTTACTACCGTCTTAGTAGTATTCACCAGCTTTTGAGGCTTGGTATAATAAATATTATTCCATTCCATCAAAGTAGCAAATTCCTTACTTTCATGATCCCCCGGTAAATATCCTGTGATCACCTTTTTAACATGAAAGTCATTATTCAACTGGAAAGACAGGACTGGATCATGGATCTCCTGTAATTTGACTTTTTCAATATATTTTTTTGGAGTTAGCTCTGAGGCATATTTCGCATAATTGGGAATCCTGCCTCCAAATATTATAGCTTTCAGATTAAGATGTTCACAAAGCTCTTTTCGTGCCTCATAAAGTCTTCGACCAAGACGCATCCCCCGAAATTCAGGGTGTATAAAAACATCTATGCCGTAGAGTACATTCCCATTCTTTGTATGAGTAGAGAAATTTTCTCCCCCTATAATCTGTTCGTAATTGTGGTTGTCATCAAATTTATCATAATCCACAATGATAGATAAGGCACAACCGGCAATTCGGTTATCTATAACGATACATAACTGGCCTTCAGGAAATTTATTAACCAGGGTTTTGATCTCTCCCTTGCTCCAGTATTCATCTGGCATTGCCTGATAACTCTTGACCATGGAAATCTTTAGTTCCTCATAATCTTTAACGCGTAAGTTCCTTAGTTCTATTTTTGCTGAATCTATCACACCTTAATTTTTAAAATACGAAGATACTGTAGTTTGCGCAGTTTAAAATAGTTGCAAGGAAGAATTGAATTAAAGTATTCTTAAATTATTAAACCTCCATCAAGCCTTCCTTAATGGCATAGATCACAAGCCCTACCCTGCTCTTCACATGAAGCTTTTGGAAAAGGCTTTCACGATAGTTCTCCACCGTCTTGGGACTCAGGTTCATTTCTGCTGCAATAGCCTTATAGGTGAGTTCGCTACAGGCATGATTTAAGAATTCAAGTTCTCTGGTGGTAAGTTCCTCGTATTTTTGCTTTCTTTCCTGCCTGCTAAGTGCTTCAGAAATAGTGTTGTTAGAGTAATACCCGGTATTATGAGTGGTATTTAAGGCATGTTCAAATTCTTCCGGATCTATATCTTTCAAAAGATAGCCTCTGCATCCGTACTTCAGCATTTTTATGATTGTCTCATCTTCCTGGTCTACGGTAAGCGTCAGGACCTTTTGTTCAGGTTTATGTTCCTGTAACCATTTCATGGTTTGCATACCATCCATGATGGGCATGCGCATATCAAGAAGAATGATATCCGGATGCAGAGTATTTTCGGTAAGGTAATTTACGAGCTCTGCGCCATGTTTAAAAACATTTGTCACTTCAAATCCGTCAAAAGAATTGACAAGTATTTGTAGGGATTGAGCAAAAAGTTTATGATCGTCAACGATTATAATCGTTCTGTCCATTCTATATTTTTCTTGGTTGGGTATCGTAAAGATAGCGAAGTTCCTTTACCAATAGAAGATACCAGATCAAAATCGGTATTTATGATCCTGGCACGGCTGCGCATGTTTAAAAGCCCGGAACCTGAACTTTTAACTTCGGCGTCGAAGCCATTTCCATTTTCTTTTGCCAGAATTTCAAAACAACCAGAGTTATAAATGAATTTAACTTCTAATCTCGTGGCTGCTGCATATTTAATGACATTAGAAAAATACTCCTGTAATATCCTAAATATTATAATGCTATCTTCCTGATCTATTTGGTAAGGTTCCCCCTGGGATTCTAGATTTGCCTCTATTACTTCCAGGCGGTTAAAACGATCTATTTCATTTTTAACCGATGCTTCCAGCCCCACGTAATCTATCACTTCATTGTTCAGAGACCTGGAAAGCGCCCTTATTTCTGCCAGAGAACTTGCAACCAGATTTTTAACTTCATTAAAACCCTTTTTATTTTGATCGGAAACTTTCTTGTTCAGTAAATTTATCTGCATGGTTGCTAAAGATAATAATTGTCCAATATTATCATGAAGTTCCCAACTCACATTTTTAAGAGTGGCCTCCTGAATCTCCAGCCTTGCGTTGCTAAGCTCTGTTTTAAAATTTTGTTCAGCTTCAAATTTCTCCTGGAGGATCTTATTTTTCCGCCTTTGATAAGTTATAAAGAATATAACCGTGAAACCTGCCAGAAAGAGAATGACAAAAATAAAATAGATAATGAGTAAAATCTCTTCTTTACGAAGCATGTTTTAAGCTTGGTTTATAGGTAATAATACATAAAATTAATAGAATTTTGGAAACACCTAAACTACTGCTTTTTTCGGTTTATGCGGATTATAACGGTAGTCTACATAAAAGCCGATCGCAAACACAGAATACAGAAACATGTTTGCATATAGGTGTACTATTCTATCCAGTTCTATATACAAAGGGTTTTCCAGGCTAAAAAAGCTACTATAAAGACCGAGGGGCACCATACCTAACTGCCAGATCACTATACCTATAGATATATAAAACCGAATATCTTTAAAGAAATCAAGGATCTCATCCGATTTCAGAATTTGAAGGTAATATAAGCCTATACAAATAAGCAGAATAAATGTCATACAAATATCCACATACGGGTCATAAGCATGAACAAACACCCCAATGGTTAAAAAACTTAGGATACTAAAGACTGGAAAAATATATAGAATGGTGATTAGCTATTTTTTTTGTTTGTTCAATTTGAATTTGTTTAATAAAAATCCAGGATATACAAAGCGTAGTCACAATTCTAAGACTATTAGCCCACCAAAGATTCCTTCGAAAAACTGTATTTTCATAAAAGGAAAGGATCTCATAATCCTCCAGCCAAGCCCAGATTGGTAAATACCCATAGACTTCAAGAAAAACAATCAGAATTAGATAATACACAAAATATCTTATCTCAGGCTCGGTATAATCTGACTTTCTCAAATACCACATCCCGAACAGAGCCGCAGTAATTTCAAAGATTGTATTTACAAAGAGTTTAGTTTCTAAAAGAAACTCGATCAATTTCATTATTCAAAAAGATTAACTTCCGAATAAAGATATCAAGTATTTTGTAACATCAAGTTACTACGATTTTGCTGGTATTTATAATTCATGTAAAATCCTAATGCGAACATTGTATACATAAATACGTTGGAATACCTAATAACTGTAAAAAAAACATTATTAAACTCCACATTTTCAACCGTTATGAATTCATTGTAAATACTTATAGGAACCCGCACTAGAAAGGAGATCGAAATACCCACAGCGATATAAAACGTCAATTTCTTATAAAATGATAGGACCTCATCACTCATCATCATATCGAAAAAGTATAGGAAAACCGTGGATAATATTAAAAAGGCACCCACTATATAATTTATGACCACATCATTTCCGAAAAAGTCATCAGCTAGATACATATTTATGATAGCAAATATGATATAAAGAATAATTGTGCGTTTTAAGATCTTCCTGAAAGGAGCCGATGACATTTTTCTCAGGAGAAAAAAAGAATAAAAGCTAATGAAGTAAACCTCAGCGATATTAAAGTACCAATTATTTCGCACAAAGGGTGTTCCTTTTAAAAATTGAAAGTGCTCGTAATTATCGAAATAAGCCAAACCGGCATAGCCGCCAACGATGTCAATTAATAAGACAGACCATAAAAATCTAACAAATATGCGATGATCATTTTTTTTATCCTTAGATAAATAAATGTAGATACTACCTGCCAAAGCAGCTAGTAATTCCATTAGGTGAGTCACATATATCTTTGATTCAAAGGTATAGAGAAGCCATTCCTTCATCCCACATTTAAATTTTAAGAATTTGGATCGTAGTCTAACGGAGGAACTCTACCCGTCCCAGAATTATATGGCTCTGTATCATAATCGTTTTCTACTTCAGTCATATCTATTCCTGTGCTATCTCCTCCCTTGGTTGGTGCAAGAAAAACGGTACAGGAATCATCTTTAAGACCCACATCTTTACCATAATTCCCAAAATAGATACGTATTCCTGGATTATCTGATATTTTGGATTTAACATAATCTAAGTATTCTTGCAACTCATCTACGCTGAACCAGGTTTCGAAAGTATCTTTAAATCCCGCATTTTTAATTGCTTTACCGGGACTTTTACCATTCCCAGGTTGACTTTTTCCAGTCCAGTTATCACATAATTTTTTAGCATCTTCTTTAGGAATTCTTTGCCCCATGATTCTCAGATTAAGATTAATAAATTGATTAGTTAAATGTTAAAAATATAATTTTTTTCATGGTTTTTCATTCCTGAGGTTCAGAAAGGGGAATTTTCCCCTTTCAGTGAATAGCCTTCTGCTCTATATTTGTCTTAGTCATTTTAGTAAAACTAAAGTGTTTTGGGGCAAAAAAGTGCTCACCGAGGT
>JBFGDP010000069.1:0-10259 GCA_041580575.1 Christiangramia sp. | reverse complement strand
TATGGCATTATCGAGAAAGGTTTTGAAGTACCGGCTATGGTGGGATTATTTCTGGCAGGCCTGTTCTTTTTTACCTTTATCGAGTATGTGATGCACAGGTATTTATATCATATCCCTGCCACTACTCCAAGAAAGCAAAAAATTTCATACACCATGCACGGGGTACACCACGATTATCCTAAAGATAAATCCCGACTGGCCATGCCACCGGTATTAAGCCTGGTGATAGCCACGGTTTTATTTATTATTTACCGGGCTGTCCTGGGAGATTACGTTTTTGGATTTCTGGCCGGGTTCCTTATAGGATATGCGGGATACCTGGCGGTACATTACTCGGTACACGCCTTTAAGGTTCCTAATAACTTTTTAAAGATCTTATGGCATCATCACAGCATACATCATTATCGTGAGCCAGACAGAGCCTTTGGAGTTTCCTCACCGCTATGGGATCAGATCTTCAGGACCATGCCTAGAAAATCGCCTAATAGCCAGCGTGCCGCGGTAGGAACAAGTATAGATCCAAGTTAAATGGTGAAGATCATAAAAAAAAGATCCCGGTAATTCCGGGATCTTTTTTTTTTAAAACTTATTGAATAAACCCGTTTTCACGGGCATGCTTTTCGGCCTCATTAGAATCCTCAGCCATTAGCACCGGCACCGTATCAAAATTATCAATTAGACTTCTCACCCTCTGCATTTGTTTTTTATGCTTTACACTTCGAAGATAAATAGCCAGAATTCTGTCTGAATATTGCGCTGCAATATCAGTATATATACTGGCATCATGCTCTCCACTATCCCCTATAAGGATAAACTTCATGTCTGGATAGGTTTTTAAAATATTGGTGATCTCTTTTTGTTTATGCGGTTTTTCCGGCTTTAAAGACCTGTCAAAAGGCGTAACGAAATCACGCAATAGAATTGGTCCTTTAGGAAATCCGTTATGATCTAAGAATAGTCTTAGATATTCATATAGGTTCCAGGGACTATTGCTTAAATAAAAAATTGGATTTTTAGATTCCTTCTTTAGCCCCTGATGTAGTTTTTGATAGAGATCTGGTGCTCCCTTAAATGGAATTCTCTTATAGGCATTGGTCAAAAGTGAGTTCTTTAATAGGCGAAGCTTCAAAAAAGAGGTCACCCCGGTCTGTAAAATGGTATCGTCTATATCACTAATCACCCCATATTCAGCATCTACCTGCGGCACCAGGAATTCTCCTTCTGCTGGGTTATTTAGTATTTCTGTTTTGGCTGCTACCTGATTTTTATAGTGAATCTTGTAGGTAAGCCAACCTTCTTTATCAGCATGTTCGGCCAGGTTTTCATCAATGGTTTTGTCGAACAGGAAATAACCTTCATCATCTGTGGTTCCGGTAAGATTAACCTTGTCTCTAAGTACCAATTGCATTTTAGCTCCGGGAATCTCAAAACTATCAAATTGCTTCCAGGTGTTTTTAATGGTTTTCCATAAAGACTGATCTTTGACGATATGCAATGGTTCATTATCCAGTACTCTGCCTTTTATATAAAGATGGGAATATGTACCATAACTTCTATAGGGTAAAATATATACCTGGTCCAGGTTCTTATACCGGCCTAGTACTTTTTTGAATCGTTTTCGCATTAAGAAACGTAGTTTTTATTCAAGTTAGTTTTTATTGCAAAAAAATATAAGTGGACCCTTCAGATTTATAGAATTTTTAATATTTAAAGCTCATTCAAGCGGTTCAATGCTCCCTCCATATCTATAGCCTGATCTAACACGCCCTGGAATAGATCTCCCTTTTCATCTAATCTCTGTGGTATATTTTTAATATTAAAATCCAGGATCTTTAAACCGGGTTTTACCTCTTTCCATTCTACAGGCGCAGATACAGGTGCCCCGGGTCTTGGCCTTACACAGTATGCTGAGGCCAGGGTTTGCCCCCTTCTGTTCTGGAGGTAATCGAGATATATTTTACCATTTCTTTTGTTGAGCGTACGCTCCATAGTGGTTAGTTTTTCGCTGCGGGCAGTAATAAAATAGCATAATAGCTTAATAAAATTACGAACCTCGTCATAACTATAACTGGCCTCAAAAGGTATATAAATATGCAATCCGCTGGAACCACTGGTTTTACAGAAAGCATTGATCCCAGCCGTATCCAGGATTTCTTTCGTAAGCTGTGCGACTTCTATCACTTCTTCAAAAGTGTTTTTTGAAGATGGATCCAGGTCTATAATACCATAATCTGGTGACTGCAGCGATCCCACCCTGGAATTCCAGGGATTTAATTCTATACAACCCAAATTGGCCATATATAGTAAACTGGCCTCATCCTGGCAGAGCAAATATTCTATATCCCGGTTCGAGGAGGCAGAATGAATCTTAACGGTATTCACCCAATCTACCAGCAACCCTTCGTTATCCTTTTGATAAAACCCCTTATTATGGATCCCGTTAGGATGTCGATGCAGGTTTTGAGGTCTGTTTTTGAGATAAGGTAAAATATAATCGGAGATTTGGAGATAATAATCTATAAGGTCATACTTCTTGAATCCTGATTCTGGCCAGTAAACCTTGTCCAGGCTGGTAATATTCAGCTTATTACCGTTGATCTCCAGAGAATTCCCGGCATTGGTCTTAACAGCATCGCCCGAAACATCTGCCATCTGTTGTTTTGTGATTTCCTCAATATCCTTATCCTCTCTAATTGCCTTAAAAACAGGATGTCTCATCTTACCGGTTTGAGTCCATTCAGAAAAACGGACTTCACAGATGACTTTTGGATGCGTCCAGTTAGGCACTCTGCCTTTCAAAGAAATCTTTTTCCCGAATGGATTTTCATCTGTAGCCAGAGGCTTCAACAATTCAAGGATTTGTTTTTGCTCCTTGCTCGAAAAACCGGTACCACAATTTCCAACATACTCCATTTTCCCATCCTTATACATTCCCAGAATAAGTGACCCAAAAACTGAGCTCTTGCTATTGGTATATCCACAAATGAGCGTTTCCTCACTTTCAAAAGCCTTAATCTTCAGCCATTTGCTACTTCTATATCCGGGAGTGTACGTAGAATCCATCTTTTTAGCAATGACGCCCTCCATCCCTGCTGCTACGGCCTTATCATAGAATGTACTGCCCATGCCTTCAATATGATCGCAGAAAGTAGCTATCTCGGTATTTTCAAGTATTTCCGGAACCAGGCTTTTACGATCCAGTAGCGGTAATTCTAACATGCTATGACCGTTCAAATAAAGCATATCAAAAACGTAATACTTCAATTGTAACCCGGCATTTGGCTTGTAATTCTGTAATTCCTGGAATACCGGAAGTCCATCACTGTTTAGGACCACCACCTCACCGTCCAGTATCACATCGTGAGCAATTGATTTGAGGTCATTAACAAGATCTGGAAATTTAGAATTATAGGAGATCCCATTTCTTGAGGAGAGCGAAACCTTTCCATTTTCAATATTAGCGATAAGACGATAGCCATCCCATTTTAACTCGTATATCCAGGCAGGGTCATTAAAGATCTTTTTTGCGGTTGTTGCCAGCATTGGCTTTACGATTGCTTTTGGGTCTAGAGAAATTACATCATGATCTTTTGATCCATCTGGACTTTCTTCCCGATAATTTTCAGCATCGTATGCCAGGTCTGTCGCAAAATGATCCTTTTTCTTTATAAGTAACCAATGTTGCTGTTCCTTGTTGGTATTAGTCCTAACCAGCGCAAATTGCCCCCTAACCTTTTCTCCAATGAAGTTCAGCTTTAAATTACCTTCCCGGTATTGATCCTGTAAAGACATATCTTCAAGAGAAGATTTATAGAGGCCAGAATCCCAAATATTCATTTTTCCAGCGCCGTAATTTCCTTTAGGAATCACCCCCTGAAAGTGAAGATATTCTATAGGATGGTCTTCTGTTTGAACTGCCAGGCGTTTATCACCGGGATTCATAGATGGTCCTTTAGGAATCGCCCAGCTCTTTAAGACGCCTTCCAATTCCAGTCGAAGATCATAGTGCAATCTGCTGGCCTGATGTCTCTGAATGACAAACCTGTTTTTATTAGAGCCATCGATCTCACCACCGGGCTCGGGTGTCTGGGAGAAATCCCTTTTCCTTTTATATTCTTCTAGGCTCATTTATCAGGAAGCCTTTTTCTTTTTTTCCAGGCTGGCTTTTAGCTGTGCCATAAGATCTTTTGCAGGAGTAGGCTTACTTTCAAATTTCTCTGGAGAAGCTTTTTTACCTGTAGCTTTAGAATTAATAATTTTCATTAACTGGTCATTATAAACATCCTTATACTTATCAAATTTGAACTTTGAAGTATACTGTTCGATAAGCGAGATCGCCATATCCAGCTCATTTTTCTTGACCGTAGTTTTGGTAATTTTTAGTTCTCCCGGGTCTCTGATCTCGTCTTCGAAGCGAATTACATGTAATACCAGTGCATTTTCATAGACTCCAACCAGGCTAAGATGTTCCTTTTGCCGCATGACAAATGTGGCTACTCCTAACTTTCCTGTTTTTTTTAGAGCATCACGTAAAAGGTTATATGATTTACCCCCTTCTTTCTGGGGCTCCAGGAAATAAGGCTTTTTAAACAATACATCGGCTACTTCAGATTCATCAATAAATTCCTCGATATCTATGGTTTTACTCTTTTTCATATTGGCCTGTTCAAAATCTTCTTTTTCCAGCACCACGTAAGCATCCTCCTTCTTAAAACCTTTTACGATATCTTTCCACTCTACTTCCTTACCGGTATTTTCATTTACCCGCTTGTAACGAATACGCGCGTTATCCCTTCGGTCCAACATGTCGAGATCCAGTTTTCGATCTTCAGATCCCGAATATAATTTTATAGGTATGGATACCAGACCGAAACTTACAGAACCATTCCAGATAGATCTCATATTAGTGATTTCTTAAGGCCTGTATCAATTCCTCCTTGGTCATGTCACTTCTGCCCTCGATACCAACCTCTTTAGCTTTGTTATAAAGTTCTTCCCTGGTTCTATCCTCATATTTTTCTGCCTTACCTCCTTTTTGCCCTGCATTTGGATCATTCGCAATTCTCGCCGCCTTTTCCTTGCTCATCCCCTCATCCAGTAATTTCTCATATTGAGCATCATTTTTAATACTAGGACCGTGATCTTTTGCCATTTTTTTATATGTTTTAGTTATATTCTAAAACTACAATTTTAGACCATAAAGACTTGGTTATAAAAGACTGATTAACTAGAGTTTAACTTTGAAATTTAACAAGTTTAATCTTTCCTTAAGATGGTGTTAAAAAAGATTTTCACTGAATATCCCACCCGGCTGTATAGTTGAAAAATCATATTTCCCTGGGTTCTTTCTAAAGTATTAAAATCAGTTAATTAGGTTAAATTTTTAGTCTTTTAAAGTGCTCTAATTTATATTTAAGGTCTAACTAAATTCGTATCAAAATGTAACACTAATCAATTTATTGGAGGGAAGAATTATGCGTACAGTGGAGAAGAAGAATACCATTGAGTTACTGGAAAAACTAAGAGTATTCAATAAGAAGAGCGCTTATATTTACAAAATCTGCATGGAAAAAGAAAAACGCCTCATTTTAAAAAACATGTATCATAAATTATATGAGCAAAAGGCAGATTTTCTTAAGGAAATTGAGGACGCAATTGAACAATTAAAAAGGGAAATTTCCCCGTTAAAAGACCCGAAGATACTTTCGTTCTATAAAAGAAGAAAATGTATTTTATCTGAAAATTATCTCAAATATAGAATGCGGTTACGTTACGCCGATATTCAGAAGAGGGAATTGAAAGGATATAGAAAATACAAGAAATATCTATCTAAAACGAGTCATGGCTGCGTTAGAGAATTATTGTTGAAGCACAAACATAAGGTTCGGGAAAATCTAACTGAACTGAACTTATCTTCGGTGATGAAATTTCCTGTAGCTTAAAAAAAAATCTCCGCAATTTTGCGGAGATTTTTTTAGCAATACATCCTACTATTTCAAGGCTTCGATTTTTTCCTTTACTTCTTCTTCGGTTCCCCGAAAACTGTATTCTTTTGTACTGCTTTCTCCATCTTCAGACCTGGTTATTACTATCTGGGCCGTAGTCTCCCCATCTTCAGAAGACATTTTGACCCTCATATCTTTTTCGACCAGTTCTTCTGAGGATTGCACTATTGCAGTTTCCTCAAGATTAGGAATATCACCCTCAGTATGTCCTCCTAAAATCGGGGCCAGCACTAATCCTATCAAACAGGTAAGTTTAATAAGGATATTCATAGACGGTCCTGAAGTATCCTTAAATGGGTCACCAACCGTATCTCCGGTTACTGCTGCTTTGTGAGCATCAGAACCTTTATAGGTCATTTCTCCATTAATCATAACCCCGGCTTCGAAAGATTTTTTAGCATTATCCCAGGCTCCACCAGCATTATTCTGGAAGATCGCCCATAAAACACCACTCACCGTTACCCCCGCCATATAACCACCGAGCATTTCAGCAATAAGCATATTTTCGTAACCAAAGATTCTAGGAAGAAAAGCAATTACAATAGGAAATCCAATAGTAATTACACCCGGTAAAAGCATTTCTTTAAGCGCAGCTTCCGTAGAAATAGCTACACATTTATCATATTCAGGCTTTCCGGTTCCTTCCATGATACCAGGGATTTCTTTGAACTGTCTTCTCACTTCCCTAACCATCTGCATGGCTGCTTTTCCAACAGAACTCATGGCCAGGGCCGAGAATACTACAGGCACCATTCCACCTATAAAAAGCATAGCCAGTACAGGAGCTTTAAATATATTGATCCCGTCTATCCCGGTGAAGGTCACGTAGGCCGCAAAAAGAGCCAGAGAAGTCAAGGCTGCAGATGCGATCGCGAATCCTTTACCTGTTGCCGCGGTTGTATTTCCTACGGAATCGAGAATATCTGTACGCTCACGAACTATTGGTTCCTGCTCGCTCATTTCTGCAATACCACCCGCGTTATCGGCGATAGGTCCAAAGGCATCTATAGCCAGTTGCATAGCGGTTGTCGCCATCATGGCTGAAGCAGCCAAAGCTACCCCGTAAAATCCTGCGAAGGCATATGAGGCCCATATCGCTATTGCAAACAATAAAATTGAGTAAAAGGTTGATATCATTCCGGTTGATAAACCGGCAATAATATTTGTAGCCGCTCCCGTACTGGAATTCTGAACGATTCCCATTACCGGTTTTTTACCAAGACCGGTATAGTATTCGGTTACTGCCGAGATAACTCCACCTACAATAATTCCAACCAGTGAAGCATAAAATACATTTAATGAACTTATGGTCTTCATCTCGAAACCTGCTTCACCGCCTACAAAGAATCCCATGGTCATGGAATTTGCGGGTAGCATCCAGGTAACCAGGAAATAACTGGCTACAGCAACAAGGAAAATAGAAACCCAGTTTCCTATATTAAGAGCCTTTTGAACTTCGGCTTCCTTGGCATCATTAGATTTTATTCTGACTAAAAGGGTTCCAATTATAGAGATGATGATCCCTGCACCGGCAATGGCCATAGGTAATAAGATCGGGCCAATTCCACCAAAACCTTCTGAGGTGATATCGCCACCCATATCTTTGATAATATAGTTCCCCAAAACCATAGCAGCGAGTACGGTAGCTACATAACTACCAAATAGATCGGCTCCCATTCCCGCAACATCACCTACGTTGTCCCCAACGTTATCTGCGATTGTAGCAGGGTTTCGAGGATCATCCTCGGGAATTCCGGCTTCTACTTTCCCAACCAGATCTGCGCCAACATCTGCCGCCTTGGTATAGATACCTCCACCTACTCGGGCAAATAAGGCAATAGATTCTGCTCCTAAGGAAAAACCTGCAAGGGTTTCCAGCACAATGGTCATCTGTCCGGTATTGGTCCATTCTCCACCCATGAAATAATGGAAAAAGAAGATAAAGAATCCTGTAAGCCCCAAAACTGCGAGACCGGCAACACCAAGTCCCATAACGGTTCCACCACCAAATGAAACATTCAGGGCTTTAGGCAAACTGGTTCTGGCAGCCTGGGTGGTTCTTACGTTGGTTTGGGTAGCGATCTTCATTCCCATATTTCCTGCCAGGGCAGAAAAAAAAGCTCCGAAAATAAAGGCTACAATAATTAAATAATGGGTAGTGGGAACAAAGAATGCGATTGCGGCAAGGGCGATACTGGCTCCTACCACAAAAATCGTTAATAATTTATATTCTGCATTAAGGAAGGCCAGGGCACCTTCGTATATGTGTGATGAAATATCTTTCATTTTTCCGTCTCCGGCATCCTGTTTCATCACCCAGGATCTTTTGACCCACATAAAAATGAGTCCGATTATTGCCAGCACTGCAGGCATATAAATCATGATTGCTTCCATATATTAGCTAGGTTAATTTGTTAATAAAATATTAATGCCCGCTAATGTAGTAAAATTGACAAGAATTAAAAAAGCAATAACTTTTTAAGGTTATTGCTTTTAATATCTCAATATAAAGGGAGAATAATTATGATTATATACTGAAGCGTGATTTATCACCTTCATAATTCTCAAAACGCTCCACACATTGTTTGATGATCTCCCTGGCTTCATTGGCATCTCCAAAATCGCCGGTATCCACCTTTTTCTTTTCAAGATCTTTATATACTTTAAAGAAATGCTCGATCTCCTTGATCATGTGACCGTTCAATTCTTTAAGATCGTTAAGCCTGTTCCAGATAGGATCGGAAACGGGTACACAAATAATTTTTTCATCGGGTCCTTTCTCATCGGCCATATGGAAAACCCCAATAGGTTTTACTTCCATTACAATTCCGGGGAAGGTTGGTTCAGACACCAATACCAACACATCCAGTGGATCCTGGTCCAGTGCTAAAGTATTTGGTATGAACCCATAATCTGCAGGATACATCATCGAAGAGAAGATCATCCTGTCATAACGAACTTTCTTTAGTTCAAAATCATATTCGTATTTGTTTCTACTCCCTTTAGGGATCTCGATCAATACATCAAAAGTCTCAGACATTTTTCTTTGTTTTCTTCATTAAAATTAAGGGCTGCAAATATAGTTATTTCTGATAGTTAAATCATTAACTAAAAGTGAAATCCGAAATCTATTGTAAAAGCCATAGATCTGGCATCGGGATTCTCAAAATAGTTCCCTCTAAAATGCACATCAAAACGCATCACTTTCAGGATATTCCCAATTCCTACGCTGTATTCATAAAAAGGATCTGAATCTGGAGCAACCAGGCTTAAACCGGACGCATCGATCTTCCTACTTTCCTCAGAAATATCTCCATAGACCGCCCGAAAACCTACTAATTCGCGAAGATCCAACTCCTTTAGAAGTGGAATTCTGGAGAAGATCCTCCCGTTAAAATCATGCGCAATATGGATCGCGGAATAGCTATCTGTGACAAACTCATAAAAATCTAATGTGGGAAAAGTGTTGTATAAGGCAAAATATGTTTGATTACCCGGTACGACACTGAGTAGTCCCAGGGGTACAGCACCAAAAGTCTTTCCCGCCTCCAGACTAATATTAGAACGTCCCACCCCCCCAATTAATAAGGGCTGGTCATAAAAGAATTGGATTTTTGTATAATCAAAGTCACTTTTAAACACATCTTTCACCCCCAGACTATAATTTAGAAACAGGGTTGGAAAATCCTCTTCGTTCACCACATTGCGTTCCACGCCATATCCGGAAACTTTTCTTCCCGGTGTCCAGGTAAGGATCGTAGAAAATTCTGTCTGGTTGATCTCTGAATCTATGATCGTTCGATTCTCATCTTTATAATAATCCAGACTAAAGGCTGGAGATGCCGGGGTAAGTTCACGATAATTTGTACCGAATCTTACTGTAAAATTTTTCAGTGGTTCCAGTTCTAAAAAGAATACACTCAGGTTGATGGAACTCAGTTTATCTGTATCTCCAACATTCAGCAGAGAGGAGGAGGCTAAACTTCTCCCCAGAACATCGGTAGAATTGGTAAGGCTCGTTCCCAGCTGCTCCACATCACGCCTGTTTCCGCCACCAATGATCAATCTTGATTTTGGATCCAGTAAAACTTTTGCGGAGACCCCGTACTTGAACTTATCATCTTTGAAACCATAGGCTCCATAAGCTTCAATACGCCAGGGATCATTCTGGCCAAAATAGGTGCGACCTCCAAATCTTGTTCGAACCCCTTCAACATCGTTATATCCAAAAGTGGAATATACCGGACCATAATC
>JBFGDP010000068.1:0-10296 GCA_041580575.1 Christiangramia sp. | reverse complement strand
CCAGATGATTCGCATCTGTAGTGATAAAAGCCATTTCAAGCTCAAAATCTACTCTTTGTGAGGGGCCAAACACTGGAGAGTCAGAATCTGCAGGTTTGGTTTGTCCCTGAGGTCTGTGAACCGGGATGCCAGATGGGATGATAGAAGAACTTCTTCCATGATATCCCACCGGGATGTGCAGCCAGTTTGGTAAAAGTGCATTATCCGGATCTCTGAACATAGTTCCAATATTGGTAGCATGTTCTTTTGAGGAATAAAAATCGGTATAATCTCCAACCTGAACCGGCATTTGCATCTCAATTTCATCGAGAGTAAAAAGCACGGTATTTCTATGGTCCTGATTGTCTTTTAATTTTGGATTGTTAGCATCGAAAATATCGGCAATACGGTTTCTTACCAGTCGCCATGTTTTTTTACCATCAGATATAAAATCATTCAGAGTATCCTGTAAAAATATATCATCAGTTAAAGGAATTCCTTCAAAGTAACCCAATTGATGCAGAGCTCCGAGGTCTATCGCATAGTCGCCAATTCGGGTACCAATGGTGATCACATCATCGCGGGTAAGGAAAACTCCAAAGGGAATATTTTGAATAGGAAAATCGGTGTCGCCAGGAATATCCAGCCAGGTTTTTCTTTTTGGATCGTTAGCGGTAATTGGCATAAAAATGTTGGTTTTTTGTTAAAATCTAGATGACTCAAATATATTATTTTCCTGTAATTAACCGAATGTATTTGTTACTTTTACCGAATATTTAACGTAAAAAATTGTAATGCAAAGAGACACCCAAGTATTTGATTTAATAGCTGAAGAAAAAGAGCGCCAGTTGAATGGTTTGGAACTAATTGCGAGTGAAAATTTTGTAAGTGATGCAGTGCTGGAAGCAGCCGGATCTGTGCTTACTAATAAATATGCTGAAGGTTACCCCGGGAAACGATATTACGGCGGTTGTGAAGTGGTAGATAAGGTAGAGCAACTTGCAATAGACCGTCTAAAGGAATTATTTAATGCCGAATATGCCAATGTGCAACCTCATTCGGGTTCACAGGCCAATACAGCAGTTTTTCATACCTGTATGAAACCGGGAGATAAATTCCTTGGATTCGATCTGTCTCACGGAGGTCATCTAACTCATGGTTCTCCCGTGAATTTTTCTGGAAAGTTGTACGATCCGGTTTTCTACGGAGTAGATAAAGAAACCGGACTTATAGATTATGCAGCGGTCGCTGAAATAGCTGAAAGAGAAAAGCCTAAAATGATCATTGCGGGAGCTTCAGCCTATTCAAGGGAGATAGATTATAAAAGATTTCGCGAGATAGCAGATAGTGTAGGGGCCATTTTACTTGCAGATATTGCCCATCCTGCCGGTCTTATCGCTAAGGGATTAATTAGTGATCCTGTACCGCACTGTCATATTGTAACTTCTACTACCCACAAGACCCTTCGTGGTCCAAGAGGAGGTATTATCCTGATGGGGAAAGATTTTGATAACCCTTTTGGGGAAAAGCTTAAAAATGGTAATCTGAAGAAAATGTCGGCTATGCTTAATTCCGGTATTTTTCCTGGAAACCAGGGTGGTCCTTTAGAACACATTATCGCGGCAAAGGCAATAGCTTTTGGCGAAGCACTTACCGATGAATTCCTGCATTACATGGTGCAGGTGAAGAAAAACGCAAAAGTTCTTGCTCAGGCATTTGTAGACAGGGGATATGAAGTTATCTCTGGCGGAACCGATAATCATATGATGCTTATCGACCTTAGAAATAAGAGCGTAAGCGGAAAAGAAGCCGAGGAAGGTCTTGGTAAAGCAGATATTACCGTTAATAAGAATATGGTTCCTTTTGATGATAAATCACCATTTGTGACTTCCGGAATAAGAATTGGAACCCCTGCTGTAACCACTCGTGGGCTCAAAGAGGCTGAGATGACGAAGATAGTGGAATTAATAGACCGCGTTATAAGTGGAATAGATGATGAAGCTGAAATTGCGGCCGTAAAAAGTGAGGTGAATTCCATGATGCATGGATTGCCACTTTTCAAAGCATAGAACTAAAAGTCTATAAAATTAGTAAAGCCATTCATTAGAATGGCTTTTTTATAACCAGACGATTAAAGCACAAATAACAAGTAAGGTAAGTGCCGGCAATGTTTGTTTGAAGGAATCCTTAATTTTAAGGTGCATAATGATCGCTCCCAGCATCATTGCTGCCAAACCTATGGCCGCCGGGTCTACCAGGGCTTCTATCCATATCCCGGCAATAAGTAAAATCGCTAAGGTTACCTTAATAAATCCAACCACATAGACCATAGTTTCAGATAAACCATATGCTTTGAATTCTTCCTTCATACTTCTGGAATCCCCGCCGCGAAATGGAGTTGGTTTATTGAACCTAAGTAACCAGACATTTAAAATTCCCAGGCCTACAACGAGTTGAAGAATGATTTTGAGTATTTCCATGATTTAATATTTTCATTCAAGATAAAGATGTTTAAACTTAAATAAAAAATATTAAACAATAATTAAGACTGTTTTCTGTTTTATTTATAAAATTATCAATTCCAGTGGTTTAGGATCTCATTGGAGGAAAATAGATTTTAACTCGTGAGAAATCTTAACCGGTTTTTTAGTTTCTGCATCTAATAGACACCAGGTTGTTTTGGCCTCAGCTAGTACCTTACCCGTATCTGTATTTTTTATAATCACATGTCTTACAGATGTGACATGCGTAACTTCACCAACATAGGTTTTTAAAGTGATCTTATCGCCCAGGAAAGCCTCTTTTTTGTAGTTTATTTCATGTCTTACGACCACCCAGTTCACGCTGGACCTTTGTTGTTTTGATGCCCTGGCTTCCCAGTGTTCTTCAGCTACATCCTGTACCCATTGTACATATTGTACATTGTTTACATGTTTCTGCCTGTCTAAATGTTCCTTCTGGACAACCAGGTGTTTCTCGTAAACTTCCGGAGTATGCTCCATCATTTTTTTGTGATTTTCACCTCAAAGATCTTATCCCAGTTTTTACCGGTAACATACAATCTATCGGTTGAAGGATTATAGGCAATTCCATTCAGGACATCGAGTTTATCATGCTGGGTAACCTGGTCTCTGAGATTACTGAAATTAATCAACCCCTCAATAGCACCATTATCAGGATTAATAATGGCGACGCCGTCCTTTTGATAGGTATTAGCGTAGATCTTTCCATTGACCCACTCCAGTTCATTAAATTTGGTAGATACAGATTTATGGGTCGTTGGTTGTATATAGCTTTTCTCAGCTAAGGTTTCGGGATCCAGGATCCAGATCTTTTCGGTTCCGTCGCTTTTAAATATTTTTGCCCCGTTATTACAAAGTCCCCAACCTTCCTCGCTTTGATTGTATCCAAAACTACCGATTTTTTCAAAGGTATCCAGGTCGTATATAAAACCTTCACCTTCCTGCCATGTGAGCTGGTAGAGCTTATCATTAACTATGGTTAATCCCTCGGCAAAATATTGATCATCTAATTTGATCTCTTTAAGTACCTCTCCAGATTCAAGATCGACCTTTCTCAATTTAGACTGGCCATATTGCCCTATGCTTTCATATAATGTATCTCCGTGAAATTCCAGCCCCTGGGTATATGAGGAAATATCATGTGGATAAGAGTTTATGATTTCATATGTATAAATTACCGGGGCCTTTGTATTGAGGATCTTAATTTCTTTGGTTAGAGTGTCTCGAATTTCTTCGCCATAAACAATGGCTTTCAACGTATGATTTCCCAGAAGGCTATTTTGCAGGTTGAGCTGATAATCACTTTTGTTTTTAGTGCTTTCAAGGTATTTGTCTCCAAGATAAAAGGAAACAGAATCTATCGATTTGTTCTTCTTGTTTGTAATGGATGCTGTAATAATCTCGTTCAGGGAAAATTGAGATTTATTTTTATCGATCTGAAGTGAAAAATCAGATTTTTTATTTCCGTTGTTACTTCCACAGGAAAAAAATAAAAAGTTTAAAATAAAGAGTAACAGCGAGTTAAATTTGTTCATCATGAAATAGGCTTGAATACTGAGCTAAATTAACCAATTCGCATTAAAAAAAGCTTGCCAAAATATACAAAGATTGTATATTTGCACCGGCAAGTCCCACACAACCAGCTCCTGCTGAATCCCCCAGGGCGGGAACGCAGCAAGGGTAGGCGGTCGTAGCGGTGTGATGTGGGTCGCTTGCCATTTTTTGTTTCTACTAAGTCCTAAATTTATTGCATATTTGTGCGATATGAAACAAGGGGAATCTTCAAAGAGGGTAGTGCTTATTACAGGCGCTTCATCGGGCATCGGGAAGTCTGTTGCTAACTATCTTAATCAACGAAATTTTATTGTTTACGGAACCAGCCGGATAGCCAAATCATCTGAAAAAGGAGGTTTTAATTTCGTACAACTGGATGTTACCAAGGAGCAAACAATTGCTGAAGCCGTAGAGTTAATTATTTCCAATGAAGGTAAAATAGATATTCTTATCAATAATGCCGGGGTTGGTATAACCGGTCCTATAGAAGAAACTCCTGAAAATGAGATCAAAAAGGCATTTGAAACTAATTATTTTGGTCCTTTAAGAATGATCAAACATGTTTTGCCATTTATGCGTAAGCAAAAATCGGGGATGATCATCAATGTTACTTCCATTGCGGGATATATGGGTTTGCCATACAGGGGTATTTATTCTGCCACCAAAGGGGCCTTGGAGGTTACCGCAGAAGCCTATCGCATGGAGATCAAACAATTCGGAATTAAAATGACGAATGTGGCTCCGGGCGATTTTGCAACCAATATTGCCTCAGGCAGGTATCATGCACCCGTTACTAAGGGATCGCCATATGAGCAAGTTTACGGAAACACCCTGGATCTTATGAATGAACATGTAAATGGGGGCCAGGATCCTGAATTGATGGCAAGAGAAATTTTAAGGATCATCAATACTGAAGACCCGAATGTGCATTATAAAGTGGGCGAACGGCTTCAAAAGCTATCGGTAAAACTAAAAGGTTTATTGCCCGATAAACTCTATGAGAAGATGCTGATGAAGCATTATAAATTGTAATTTTATTACAATCGCAAAAACGTATTTCATTAATTTTCAAAATAACACACAACTATGAAATTTTTTATTGATACCGCCAATCTGGATCAGATTAAAGAAGCGCAGGATCTTGGAGTGCTGGATGGGGTTACAACCAATCCTTCGTTAATGGCAAAAGAAGGCATTACCGGTAAGGATAATATATTTAAACATTACAAAAAGATCTGTGACCTGGTAGACGGGGATGTAAGTGCAGAGGTGATCTCTACAGATTTTGAAGGCATGGTGAGAGAAGGAGAAGAGCTGGCAGAATTACACGAGCAGATCGTGGTAAAAGTCCCTATGATCAAAGAAGGAGTGAAAGCTCTAAAATATTTTAGTGATAAAGGGATTAGAACTAACTGTACACTGGTATTTTCTGCAGGTCAGGCTTTGTTAGCGGCTAAAGCAGGCGCAACCTATGTTTCTCCCTTCATAGGAAGACTTGATGATATATCTACAGATGGTCTTAACCTGATCGCTGAAATTCGCCTGATCTATGACAACTATGGGTTTGAGACTGAAATTCTTGCTGCATCGGTGAGACATACAATGCACGTAATCGAATGCGCAAAACTAGGCGCAGATGTAATGACAGGGCCTTTATCTTCTATTGAAGGATTGTTGAAACATCCTTTAACCGATATAGGTTTAGAGAAATTCCTGGCAGATTATAAAAAAGGAAACCAGTAAAGAAATCCCTCAAACAATAGTGAATAAGGCTGTCTGTAAAGATGGCCTTTTTTATTGGTTGAGAAATTCTAGAATATCCTGTTCGAATTCAGGACTACCAAATTGAATGTCACCTCGAACGATCACGGCATCTGTGTTTACAAAAATCACCTTGTTCAGATATTTCTTGTAGGTTTCTTTAGAATGAGTCCGCCTTACGATCTGATATTCTGAATCTTTATCGTAGCCAAAAGTTTCTATTGTTCTAAGCCATTCTTCTCTTTCGCCAAGGTCAATATTGACCCCAACAAAATTTAGTTCAGGATATTTTTTCTTAAGATCTGCTATAATCTGGTGCTGCCATCTGTGATGAGCCGGAGCATAGATAGACCAGGCGTAGGTGATTGTTGGTTTCTTAATAACCTGGTCATAGGTGATAATCTCACCATCTGTGCCTTGCGCCTGAAGATTTTTTAATGAGTTTCCAACGAAATAATTTTTCTGGATCTCTGCCAGCTCACGGGCACTCTTGATATTTGGATAATCGATCCTTTCCAGTAGATTTAAAACCGAATCCAGGCGACTTTCTCTTTCGGCCATAGTGATCGCTTGTGCGGCGAGCCTGTCCAGGAATTCATTTTTCAGTGGTTTTATGTTTGATAAAGAATCAATCAAAAGTATCCTACGCTCAATATTTTTATAAGTATTAATATTGAAGCACTTCTTATGGTCTTTATGTTTAACCGAGCATTGCTCTATGGATTTAGACCGAAGATAGTCATCTATTAGATTAGTGTATACATAATAATCCTGGAGTTCTTCGTCGTTAAAATCGATCTGGTTTCTATAGTTATTAAAATCTTTCGGGATCTTTTCTGAAAAGTCATTGTAGTATTTCCTGATCAAAAATGTATAACGCTCACGAAGATCATAATATTCATAATCTATACTGGCTCTGGCGATCCTAAGGAATTCATTTGAAAATTCGTTTTTTTCCTTGAGCTCTTCAAGTCTGGAAAGTCTTTGTTGTTTGATGGAATCTGTGATCTTGGCGAATTCCTTAGGTTCGATCTTATAATATGTTAAAATTAGATCGTTGTTTCCCTGATTTTTAAGAAACATATCCAGAAGAAAATTGCTTTTTTCAGCCCCTTCACCGCTAAAATTTAGTGATTCATCAAAAGACATGGTGTTTAACCAGATGACCAGGCTGTCTCCGGGTTCCATGTACATTATCTGGCTTTCGGGCGGGTGTTTAAAAGTGTAAATGCCTGGCTCCAAGTCCTTATAATCTTTTCCGAACTGATTTTTTTCGTCAAGAAAAAGTGTGTCTATCGTTTTGTTTTCTCGGGATATAACCACATAATCGGTTTCCGGATTGTTTATTTGACCCCCGATATATATAGAGTTATCATCAGAAGATTTCTCATTACATCCCGTCAGCAAAAATGCACAGGCAAAAATTAAAAAATAAAAATATCTCATTTAAGGTATTGGGTGGGGTTATTTTTCGGAAAACCACATCAGTAAGCAAATATATATGCCGGTATATGGTGCCTATGTTAAGCGTGCGTTAAAACAAATAATTAAAACGTTAATCTTTCTTAGTAAAGAAGAGAATAACTACTTTTGCAAAAAATTAATTTATTCAGTTTATGCTTTCAGTATCAAACCTTTCTGTACAGTTTGGAAAACGTGTTTTGTTCGATGAGGTTAATACAACCTTTACACAGGGAAACTGCTATGGGATCATCGGGGCCAATGGCGCCGGTAAATCTACCTTTTTAAAAATCCTTTCAGGTAAATCTGAACCTACTTCTGGTCATGTGCACCTGGAGCCCGGTAAGCGTATGTCTGTATTAGAACAGGATCACAACCTGTATGATGAATATACTGTATTAGAAACGGTTCTAAGAGGAAATAAACCCTTGTTCAAAGTCAAAACTGAAATGGATGCATTGTATGCAGATTATTCTGATGAAAATGCAGATAGGATCGGAGAATTGCAGGTAGAGTTTGAAGAGATGGATGGGTGGAATGCAGAAAGTAATGCTGCCTCCATGCTTTCTAATCTTGGTATAAAAACCGAATTGCACTATTCCCAGATGAAAGATCTTGATGGGCAACAAAAAGTACGTGTTCTTTTGGCGCAGGCGCTTTTTGGAAATCCTGATGTATTGATCATGGATGAGCCTACTAACGATTTGGATTATGAGACAATAACCTGGCTGGAAAATTTCCTGGCCAATTATGATAATACCGTGATCGTGGTATCTCACGACCGTCACTTTCTGGATGCGGTTTGTACGCATATTTCTGATATCGATTTTGGAAAGATCAATCACTTTAGTGGAAACTATACTTTCTGGTATGAGTCTTCACAGCTAGCGGCAAGACAGAGAGCACAGCAGAATAAGAAAGCAGAAGAGAAGAAAAAAGAACTCCAGGAATTCATCCTTCGGTTCAGCGCCAACGTAGCTAAGAGTAAGCAGGCGACTTCCAGAAAGAAGATGATCGATAAGCTTAATATCAATGAGATCAAACCTTCGAGCAGAAGATATCCGGCAATTATCTTTGAAAGAGAGAGAGAGGCAGGAGATCAGATCCTGAATGTGGAAAAACTGGAAGCTAGTATTGAAGGTGAAACACTTTTTAGAAATGTAGATATCAACCTGGCCAAAGGTGATAAAGTGGTTGTATTCTCTAAGGATTCCAGGGCTACCACCGCTTTTTATGAGATCATCAATGGAAAACAAAAACCTGTAAATGGTAAATTTCAGTGGGGTGTGACCACTTCACAATCCTATTTGCCCGCAGATAATTCAGAATACTTTGATAATGACCTTACCCTGGTAGACTGGTTACGTCAATGGGCAACTTCAGAAGAGGAGAGAGAAGAAGTCTATATTAGAGGATTCCTTGGAAAAATGCTGTTTAGCGGGGAAGAGGCCTTAAAGACCTGTCGAGTGCTGTCTGGAGGTGAAAAAGTTCGTTGCATGTTGAGTAGGATGATGATGATTAGAGCTAATGTATTAATGCTGGATGAACCTACGAACCACCTGGATCTGGAGTCTATTACGGCATTCAATAATTCTTTGAAGAACTTTAAAGGAACCGTTCTTTTCACGACTCACGATCATGAATTTGCACAAACAGTGGCCAATCGCATCATAGAATTAACTCCTGGCGGAGTGATAGATCGCTACCTGAGCTTTGATGAATATATGAGCGATAAAAGCATTAGAGAACAAAGAGAGAAAATGTATGCTGTAGAAGCATAGATAGCTACTTACTGTAAAAAAATTAAAGTCCTTGCATTAGTGCAAGGACTTTTTTTATGCCGTGAAAAAATTAATCGGTATTACTAAATAAAAGAACCTGCACCTCATGAAGAAATGCAGGTTGAGCAAAATCATCTTTCTTAACACTAACCATCAAAATTAATAGGATGACTTTGCCAGTTTCAGATCTTATTCTAAAGACTGTATGGTGCCGCGATTGTTACACAAAAAATAAATAACTTTGGAGAATGAAGAAAAAGACACTGGTGCTGGGAGCATCCCTAAAGACTTCAAGATATTCTAACCTTGCTATTAACAGACTCATCAGTCATGGACAGCCAACCGAAGCCATTGGGTTAAAAAAGGGGGTGGTAAATGGTGTGGATATTAAAACTGAAAAGTACCCTTTTGATGATATTGACACAATTACCCTGTACCTAAATGCCCGGCGTCAGGAAGAGTATTATGATTATATACTCTCGCTAAACCCCTCCAGGGTGATCTTTAATCCAGGGACAGAAAATCCCGAGCTTTACAAACTGCTGCAGGAAAATGGAATAGACTACGAAAATGCCTGTACTTTAGTAATGCTTTCTTCTAACCAGTATTAATCCAAGGAAAGTAAGGAACCCATTAAGTATTAGGATAAAGAAACCAAATTCGAATCCAAACCATACCAGGCTATTTAAACTTATAAAATAGGATAGAATGGGTGCGGCGATCGCGATAACAGGTACCAGTTTATCTTTTACCTTCCATTTTGTAAATAATCCAAAGGCATATAGGCCAAGTAGCGGACCATATGTGTACCCGGCAAATTGGAATAGTTTATTTATCACACTTTTATCTGCAATTGCGTATTTAAAGATCAACATTACTATAATAAGTAGTAGAGAAATAGCAATATGGATCTGTTTTCTAATTCTTACCTGTTTTTTCTCGTCGTACTTCTTTTCTATATCGAGAATATCGATACTGAATGATGTGGTAAGTGCCGTGAGTGCACTATCTGCGCTGGAATATGCTGCGGCAATTAAACCCAGTATAAAGAAAATGGCTACAGCGATTCCCAGGTTACCACTTGCGGCAATGGCCGGGAAGAGCTCGTCTTTAGATTCTGTTATTCCATTAACATCGGCATAATCTGTAAGTAAAACTCCCAGGGTAAGGAATAGAAAGTTTACAAAGACCAGTACGATGGTGAACCAGAAAACGTTTTTTTGCGCATCCTTTAAACT
>JBFGDP010000067.1:0-10347 GCA_041580575.1 Christiangramia sp. | reverse complement strand
GATCTTAATGAAGAACATACCATTCTCGAACAACGTTCAGGTAAGGGCATCTGGAATGGTCTGTATCAATTTCCGCTGGTTGAATCTGAAAAACTTGTAGATGCTCAGGCTCTGCAGGAAATGGATGGATTCAGAACTGCGGTTGGGGATTCGGTATATTCTATTGACCTGTATAACCGGGAACCTGTGGTTCATAAATTATCCCACCAGCACTTATATACCAGGTTTTGGCTGATAAATACAAAAGATATTAGTGGAGAGATAATAAGCCTTGAATATATTACCCGGTATCCCGTTCCGGTTTTAATAGGGAATTTTCTGAATGAATATCTCCCCGATGATTATAAATAGGAGCATGTTTATATCTTTGCTGCTTTTTGCATATTCAGCTGGAAATTTTTAGTATTTTAGAATAAATTTTAATCCTAATAACCGTTTTTTCGGTAAAAAATATAACACGATGACAGGTACATTGAACAAAGTAATGTTAATAGGGCATACCGGTGATGACGTAAAAATGCATTATTTTGAGGGTGGTGGTTCTATTGGTCGCTTCCCGCTTGCTACTAATGAAAGTTATACAAACAGGACCACCGGGGAACGAGTTACCAGTACAGAGTGGCATAATGTGGTGGTTAGAAACAAAGCTGCAGAGATCTGTGAGAAATACCTTAAAAAAGGTGATAAGGTGTATATAGAAGGGCGTATTAAAACCCGCAAATGGCAGGATGACCAGGGGAATGAAAAGTATTCTACTGAAATTCACTGTACAGATTTCACCTTTTTAACTCCAAAAGGAGAGTCTTCAGCAGAACCTGCAGGCAGTAATTCTCAGGTATCAGGAAGCCAGCCTGCTAAACCTAAAAGTGATAGCTTTGCAAATAAGAATGAATCATTTTCCCAGGAAGAAGAGGAAGATGATTTGCCATTCTAAGTTTAATTAAAATTTTCGCCTTTGGATTCGGAACCTCCCAGTTTGCTTTTGTTTTGGGCCACAATGGGAATTACCCATCTTATCAGCTTGATATTTTTATTTGTGCTATTATTATGTTCTGCCTTGATCTCAGGCGCAGAGGTAGCTTTCTTTTCCCTTACCCCGGCTAATTTTATTACAGAAGACGGTAAGAGATCAAAAACCCAGACTATTGTTATTAACCTGCTGGATAAGCCAAAAAAGCTTCTGGCAACAATCCTGGTTGCAAATAACTTTATAAATATTGCCATAGTCCTGCTCTTCGACAGCCTTACAGATGATTTATTCTCTGGGGTGAAGACCGAATTTTACGGGGTGGACCTCAGGTTTATTTTTGAAGTTGGATTAGTAACCTTTCTAATACTTCTTTTTGGGGAGATCCTGCCGAAAGTATATGCGAGCAGGAATAAGGTTCAGTTCTCCAACTTTATGGCATATCCTATAAATATTCTGGATACCCTGATCTCGCCGCTAAGCACACCTATGCGCGCAGTAACCCTTTACTTTCATGAAAAATATGGAAAACAACGCTCCTTTATTAGTGTAGACCATCTTTCACAAGCACTTGAATTAACCAGTGAGGAAGATACTACCCGCGAAGAACAAAAGATCCTGCAGGGAATCGTAAGTTTTGGGAATACAGATACCAAGCAGGTAATGCGCCCTCGAATGGATATTTTCGCATTGAATGAAGAGAGTTCATTTGCAGATATTTTTCCGCAGATAATAGAGAATGGATATTCCCGAATTCCTGTTTATAAGGAAAATGTGGATAATGTGACGGGAATTCTATACATCAAGGACCTTCTCCCTTATTTAAATAAAAAAGACTTTAACTGGACCAGTCTTTTAAGGGAGCCGTATTTTGTTCCTGAAAATAAAAAACTGGATGACCTGCTGAATGAGTTTAAGGATAAGAAAAATCACCTGGCGATCGTTGTGGATGAATATGGTGGTACCAGCGGCCTTATCTCTCTCGAGGATATCATTGAAGAGATTGTTGGGGATATTAGTGATGAATTTGATGATGAAGATCTTATTTATTCCAAGCTGGATGAAAACAATTTTGTTTTTGAAGGAAAAACCCCTTTAAAGGATTTTTATAAGATCGCCAGGATAGAAGATCCTTCTGTTTTTGAAGATCAAAAAGGTGAAGCAGATACGATGGCCGGTTTTCTTTTGGAGATCTCCGGTGGGTTTCCTAGAAAAAATGATGTTATCACATTCCTGAATTATTCTTTCAAGATCGAGGTGATAGATGATAAACGGATTAAACAAATCAAGTTAAGTATTGATCCTGTATGAGACTAATCACGCTGTTAATTTTGGTTGGCCTTATATGTGTTTCATGTAAAGATGATCCCAGGCCTAAACCAAAGGGATTTTTAGCTCTGGAGTATCCAGCCGCCACATATGATAGGGTGGATATTGGTTGTCCCTATAGTTTTGATAAAAACAGGATTGCTAAGGTATCCCCGTCCCGTAGCCGTAAACCATGCTGGATTCAGCTGGATTATGATGAAATGAAAGGCTCTATTTTTATAACTTATCAACCAGTTAAAAATAATCTGGACTCTTTGCTTTCAGATGCGCAACGACTCCCTTTGCAGCACACTATAAAAGCAGATGCGATCGAGGGCGATATTTATACCAACGATTTTAATAATACGTATGGAATGTTCTACGAGGTGGATGGCAACGCAGCATCACAAGCCCAGTTCTATTTAACCGATAGTACAGATCATTTTCTTACCGGATCTGTCTATTTCAAAAGTTTACCAAATTTCGATTCTATTGTTCCGGCAGCAGACTACTTGAAGGCAGATATCAAGCGACTTATGGAAAGTTTAAAATGGAATTATTAACAGTTAATGTTTGTAATCTCCGCGGTGATTAGGTTAAATCATTACTAAAAATCACTATAATTGTTAAACAAACTAAAAATTTAACAATTATGAAGCAATTTTCTTTGGGTTACTTCAAAGTAGTTTTATTTCTTCTTTTCCCTTCCTTGCTCCTTTCGCAGGAGGTTCTTGAAGGAAGAACGATCAATGATGACACTGGTGCTATTGTACCTTTTGTAAATGTAATTGAGAAAGGAACCAATAATGGAACTACAAGTGATATTGACGGAAACTTTACAATTACCGTACAATCGCTCCCTACAACTTTAGTATTCTCATACCTTGGTTTTGAGACTCAGGAACTAAGAGTTACTGAAAACTCTCCCCTAACCGTACGGTTTACAGAATCTGCTGCCGCTCTTGAGGAAGTCGTGGTTACAGGTCTGGCATCTACAACCAAGAGAAAGAATCTCGCAAATGCGGTAGCCTCAATATCTGCCAACGAATTAACGGGGGTTACCGTACAATCAGGTATGGATGGCGCACTGGCAGGTAAGTTCAATGGAGCTGAAATTAAACAAAGTTCAGGTGCACCGGGTGGAGGTATATCCATGCGTTTACGTGGAGTCACCTCAATTTTTGGGAATCAGCAGCCATTATTTATTGTAGACGGGGTGTATGTAGATAACTCCTCTATTAGTTTAGGTAATAACATAGTGAGCCAGGCAGCAGGAGGTGGAAATCCATCCAATACGCAGGATGATGCATCTAACCGTATCGCAGATATAGATCCCGAGGATATAGCTAGTGTAGAAATTCTTAAAGGTGCTTCGGCAGCGGGTATTTACGGTTCACGTGCAGCAGGAGGGGTTGTAATTATTACCACCAAGAGAGGGAAGATGGGTCAGCCAAAAGTAAACTTTTCCCAGGTCGTAGGATTTAGAAGTCCTACTCAATTACTTGGTCTCAGGGATTATACCCAGGAACAAATTACAGCCTTAGGTGGCCCGAATAATCCTGTTTTGAGAGATTACGAAGCAGAATTATTTGATAATACGGTGGTGTCTTCCACTACACGTTTTTCTACTTCTGGAGCTAACGAAAAGACAGATTATTTCTTTGGAGTAACACATAGAAATGAGCCAGGACTAGTAGATAATACCGGATATGAAAAAAGTTCTGTAAGATTAAATATAGGACAGCGATTTACAGACTGGCTGGACTTTTATGTAACCAGTAACTATATTAACTCAACATCAGACAGAGGATTTTTTAACAATGGTAATGCTAACAGAACGGTTGGTTATGCCCTTGCTTTTACCTATCCATGGGAAAATCTGTTTCCAGAAAACGGAGTGTACCCTCAGGGAGGTGCAGGGTCCAATGTGCTGGAAACAGTAGCACTTACTACAAACCGGGAAGAAGTTAACCGTTTTATAGGTAGTGCCAAGACAAACGTGAACCTTTTCACTACAGAGCTGCAAAGATTGAAACTTGTGCTGGAAGGTGGATTTGATCAATATACACTAAGAACCACAAGTATTTTCCCAAGCGGATTAACATATTTCAGGGATCCGACTTCCCTGGGTGGAGTTTCGATTTCTGGTACTACTGTTAATACAAACTTTAATATATCGGCTTTCCTTGTTCATAACCTGGATCTGGATAACGGTTTGTCATTTACTACTCAGGCTGGTAGTTTCCTGCAGGATTTCGACAGGAATACGGTTATCACCATTGCTACAGGGCTTAATGGTTCTCAAACTAATTTGGGACAGTCCACAAACGTTTCTACCTCGCAGATTATTCAGCCACAAAAGGATAAAGGATTTTTTGTTCAGGAAGAAGTAAACTTCAGAGATCAGATCATTGGAACACTTGGTCTTCGTGGTGATAAATCCACAAACAATGGAGATGCCGATGAAATGAATTATTATCCAAAAGCAAATTTAGCTGTAAATCTTCATGAATTCGATTTCTGGAATATCGACGCCATCACTGCTCTTAAGCCAAGAATTGCGTATGGTGAGGCAGGTCGTTTTCCTAATTTCAATGATAGATTCTCATTAATGGACGCACAGTTTATTGATGGTAATTCAGGTCTGAGCCCGGCGAATTTAAGAGGAAATCCGGGGATAGGACCAGAAAGACAAATTGAGCTGGAGTATGGACTGGATATGAGTGTTTTGCAGAACAGGCTAAGTTTAGAGTTATCTTTCTATAACAAAACCATCGAAGATCTTTTGATCCAATCACAATTCCCAACTTCATCCGGGTTTACTACCCTGGTTGTGAATGGTGGAGAACTTGAGAACAGAGGGGTTGAAGTAGGTCTTAATGCTGTAGTTGTCGAAAAAGAAGATTTCTACTGGAATGCAAGTTTAAAGTGGTGGAAAAATAAGTCTGAAGTGACCAGTCTTTCAGTTCCTGCCTTCACGAATGGTGGATTTGCGGCTTCATTAGGTCAATTCTTAATCCAGGAAGGTAAGAGTGCAACTCAAATTATAGGTACTTACGATGCAACTGCCTATACCCCAGAGGAAATTGCCAGGAGAGATCCTGAAGGAGATGGATTTTTCGTTTATGGGAACGCTGAGCCAGATTTCCAGATGTCATGGTATAATGCAATTAATTACAAGAATTTTGACTTAACGTTCCTGTGGCACTGGAAACAGGGAGGGGATAACATTAACCTTTCAACTTTATTGTATGATCTTGCCGGTACTACCTGGGATTATAACGATACAGACCTTGATCCAAACGGTGCATTGTCGAACGGAGCTTATAGAGCAAGTCAGGCTTTTGTGAATCCAGATCCATATATCGAAGATGCCGGATATATAAAATTAAGAGAGGTTGGTTTATTCTATACCCTGCCTGAAGGATTGATCAAATATGCTGATAATATTAAAGTGGGTATTTCCGGAAGAAACCTGATCAATATCTTTGATTATAACAGTTATGATCCTGAAGTTTCAAATTTTGGAAACAATGTTTTAGCTAACAACGTGGAGGTAACTCCTTACCCGGCGTCAAGGTTTGTTAACCTGCACTTAAATGTTAACTTCTAAAAACAAAAACGATTATGAAAAAAATATCAATAACATTCATCTTCATGTTTGCGCTAGCTCTTTTTTCGGGCTGCGAATTAGAAGATATCGAGAATCCCAATGCTCCAACGGTTAGTAGTTTTGAAGAGGGAGCAAGTGAAGCAGATATAATGTTACTGGCTACAGGTCTTGAAGCTGTAATGAGGAATGATCTTGCTTTTCACTATGATACGGTGAGTATTTTAGGAAGGGAATATTATGATCTTACCGGGGTGGATCCCCGGTATACAGGTGAGCTTTTAAAAGGGCCACTGGATAACAACGGGTTTTTAACTACCCGGTCTTATGCTGCTTGGTATAAAGTTGTAAAAACAGCAAATATATTGATCGAAGCCGTGGAGAATTCTGTGGCCGGTCTCACCGATGCAGAAAAGAACGATTATTATGGATATGCTAAAACCCTCAAGGCTTATGCTTTGTTGATGGTAGCTAATCGTCAATACGATAATGGTATTAGAATCGACGTGGCAGATCCAGATAACCTGGGTCCAAATGTGAGTTATGAAGAGGCACTTGCCGCAATCATGAGTCTGCTGGATGAGGCTGAAGCGCATTTGGATAACGGAACAGAAGATTTTGTAACCTTAAGTTCTGGATTTGATGGTTTTGACACCGCTTCATCTTTTAGTGAATTTAATCGTGCGCTTGCCGCGAGAGTTGCTTTGTATCAGGGTAATGATCAAATGGTTCTTAGTTTGCTGGAAGAGTCTTTCTTAGACCTGGATGGCGATCTATATACCGGGCCGGCTCATATCTTTGGATTAACAGGTAATGATATTCTGAACGCTCAATTCCATGTCCCGTTCCAGTCTGGTCAGGAATTTATGGTTTTAAATTCGTTCATCGATGATGCCGAAGATGGAGATACCAGGGTCGCTGAGAAAACTATCGAGTTACCAGGAGGTACAAGTTTTGATAATCTTTCTGCGACCCATCAGATTGCTGTTTATGACAGTAATGTTGATCCGGTGTATTTAATAAGAAACGAAGAGCTTATTCTAATTTATGCTGAAGCCAATATTGGTATCGATAATGATGAAACCATTAAGGCTATTAACATAGTTAGAAATGCTGCAGGACTTTCAGATTATTCCGGAGATACTGATGCTAACAGTTTGCTGGAAGAGATCCTTATGCAGAGAAGGTATTCCCTGCTAGCTGAAGGTCACAGGTGGATAGATCTAAGAAGATTGAACATGCTGAATTCAGATAACATAGAATTGGATCGTACAGGAGATAATATTCTTGATGCGTTTCCAACTCCTTTCACAGAGCAATTGTAATTAATCAATTGATACTTTTAAAAGCCCTGACATTTGTTGGGGCTTTTTTTTGCTGATTTTTTGCACTGCTAGTTAATATTTTTAATTCGGTGAATCATTCTTAAAATATATCTTCGCGGTCGTAATCTTTAAATTCAGATCTTGAAAAATCTTAAATGGATCTACCTAGTCATTCTATCTATAGTATGGGGAAGTTCCTTTATTCTTATCAAAAAGGCACTTATTGGGTTAACCGCAATGCAGGTTGGATCTTTCAGGATCATTTTTGCAGCCATATTCCTTATCCTGGTGGGATTTAAAAGTATTAGCAGGCTCACCGCAAGGCAATGGAAATGGATAGTCATATCTGGTTTTCTGGGCTCATTTTTTCCTGTTTATCTTTTCGCCTATGCCGAAACTGAAATAGACAGCGCGGTCGCCTCTATACTGAATGCAACTACACCATTGCTTACGCTTATATTCGGGGTTTTGTTGTTTCGTTCTGTATTTAATCAAAATAAGATCACCGGAGTGGTAATTGGGTTATTGGGAACGGCTGGTTTGATCTTTAGCGGAGCTAGTATCAATCCAGATCAGAATTATTGGTATTCTTTCCTGGTAGTGATAGCTGCTGCATGTTATGCCATGAATGTGAATATACTTAAGACCAGGATGAGCGATATTTCACCTTTAGGAATAGCGGCGGGGAATTTTTCTATTCTTTTGCTTCCTGCGACAGGCTTATTGTATTTTACAGGTTTCTTTGAGCTCGAAGAATACACTCCACAATTTCAACTCTCGATCATTTACGTAGCCATACTGGGTATCATAGGGACCGGAGTGGCTATGATCATATTCAATAAACTGGTGCAGATCTCAGATCCTGTTTTTACCACTTCGGTTACTTATACAATACCTGTGGTTGCCCTGGGTTGGGGAATCCTGGATGGGGAAATCTTTAGTTTCTGGCAATTAGTATCGGCCTTTGTGATCCTTATTGGTGTCTTTATAGTAAACAGATCTAAAAATCTTATTTCGAGATATCGAAAACAGGCAGTATAAAAAAAGCCCCGATACCGGGGCTTCTTCAATAAAATTAATGTGGAAATTACTCAGTTGCAAAATCACCTTCGTCGACACCCTCATTCACCAGAATTTCAGATACTTTGAATTCAAATGATTGTGGTCCCATGCTTTGTGAGATCATAAATGGAAACTTCACGCCATCTACTTCCTTGTAATCACTGTAAAGGGTAGGAATGGTCATTGTTTGACCGGCCTGAGAAACAGACTTTACAGACTTTACCTTTAAACCAGATTCTACAGAATAAAAGTTCTTGTTGCTTTCATCCATTTCAACCACATACGCGTCTTCTCCGTTAACCTTCTCTATACCGCTAACTTTAGCGTTTTCAGCATTTAATTCAGGAAAGATCTGCGCATCGGTCTTCGCCATGGCGATCTGCTCTTCATTATATGGCATCTTTTGTCCCTGCGCCATTACGTAACCCGTGGTGCCATCAAAAACCTGCATGTTCATTACATTGCCATTCATAGATAAAGATTGGCTTAATTTTCCATCAGAAGTTTTTTTCATGTTAAGATCAAGCTTCATCCCCTGGATCTCAGCCTGGGCGATCATCACCATGCTTTCTATATTCATCACAGAGTCTTTACCTCCGATAGACTCGATATATTTCGAAAAAACGGCATCGGCGGTGATAGCAGGATCTAATTCCTTCTTAACCGGCTTTGCTACCGGTTCTCCTAATTTGTTGTAGTATTTCACCGGAATAGTTTTCCCATTCCACTTTATTTTCTCCAGGTTTTCAGCAATATCTGAAGCCTTACCTGCCACAACTATTCTCATATTATCTGTTTGATAATATTTATTGGCTACACGCTTAATATCCTCAGCAGTCACTGCATTGATCTTAGAAAGGAAATTTTCGTAAAAGTCCTTAGGAAGATCGTTAGTCTTAACATTCAATGCGTAACTGGCGATCGTCGAAGGGCTTTCAAGTCTTAGAACGAAATCCCCGGCGAATTTACTCTTGGCGTTTTCCAGCATCTCTGCGTCCACCAATTCTGTCTTAATCCTGTTGATTTCTTTAAGAGATTCTACAATAGCACTGTCTGTAACCTCATTTCTTACACTGGCCTGGGCCACGAATCTGGAAGCATATTTATCTGCGCCGGTACTAGTTCTGGCACCATAAGTATATCCTTTATCTTCTCTAAGGTTCATGTTAAGGTAGCTTCCAAAGCTGCCTCCTAAGATCTGGTTTGCAACCAAAACAGGGAAATAGTCCTCATCATTCATTTTAAGTTTGATGGTATTCTGCAACCTAAGTTCGCTTTGTACGGCATTTGGCATATCAATTAAGTTGATCTGCGTTTCTTTTACATTGGCTACTTCAGGTAATTCTTTGGTTTTTGGAGCGCCTTTCGCCCAGCTTCCAAAATTCTTTTTAACCAGTTTTTTTACTTCATCTTTCTTTACATCTCCTACTATAACCAGGTATGCGTTGGCAGGTTTAAAGTAACTATTATAGAAATCCTTTACATCCTGTAAAGTTACTTTCTCTGTATTCTCTACGGTAGCAAATTCACCATATGGGTGGTTTTTACCGTAAGCAAGAGCTGCACTAACACGGCTGGCGATCGCGCCAACATTCTTTTCATTAGCCTTAAGGCCTTCGATCTGTTTTGTTTTTTCAGCTTCAAATTCTTCCTGTGTAAAATTTGGTCTAAGGGCACCTTCAGCCATTAGCTCCATAACTCTTGGAAAAAACTTGGAAAGCGAACTGGCATAAGCACTTTCAGATCCAAAGTTGAGGTTGGCGCCTAAGAAATCGATCTCTTCGTTAAAAGCATCTTTTGAAATGTTCTTGGTTCCTGTTCCCAGTAAGGAGGAAACCAGGGCGGCAGTGGCCGGTTTTTCCTCGGCATGGGGGATGTTATCTATTATTAGTGAAGCCGAAACTCGTGGGAGCTTGTGGTTCTCTACAATTAAGACTTTCAGACCATTGTCCAGTACAAATTCATCGGGTTGTCCCAGATTGATCTTTGGAGCCGGTCCCGGTTCGGGCTGCTTTGAGCGGTCTACCTGAGCGAAAGACGCTGTGGTAAGGAAGCAGGCAATAAATAATGTAAGT
>JBFGDP010000066.1:0-10360 GCA_041580575.1 Christiangramia sp. | reverse complement strand
TGGATCTGCCGAGAGATTGGTAAGCCTAAATCCAGATTTCTGGGAAGCATGGTTCCTGGCGGGTAAGATCTATTATAATATGGCAGATTATAGGAAAGCTATCATATATTTTAAACAGGCAAGATCAAGGGAAATTACTACGGTCCCTGATATTGAGTTAATTGAAAAAATGATTAGAAAAAGCTACCGAAGATTAAATTATGAGTGACCTTTCATTTGAATATCATAAAAATTTTAAAGCAGAGAATTTTCCCTTGCTAAAAGCTCAGTTGAAATATATTGCTAACAATTCTCCATTTTATATCAAGATGTTCAGGAAATTAGGTATGGATATTCAAATGATCAAATGTTTTGAGGATCTGCAACGGTTGCCAATAACGACAAAAGAGGACCTGCAACGATTTAATTCTGATTTTATAGCTGTACCAGAGGATGAAATTATTGACTTAGTAACTACCTCGGGGACACTGGGTAGCCCTGTAAATTTTGCTTTGAACGAATCTGATCTGCAACGGCTGGCACATAATGAGTATCGTTCTTTTAAAATGGTGGGTTTAAAAAAATCAGACAGGGTACAGATCACCACAACCCTGGACCGGAGATTTATGGCCGGACTTGCTTATTTCCTGGGTTTAAGAAAACTTGGAGCAGGTATTATAAGAACGGGAAGTGGATTGCCCCAATTGCAATGGGAAAGTATTGAGAGGTTTAAACCTACTTACCTTATAGCCGTGCCTTCCTTTCTTTTAAAGATGATCAGGTATGCTGAAGAATTTAATATCGATTTTAAGAATTCTTCAGTTAAAGGTGCAATTTGTATTGGTGAACCATTGAGAGATCAGCATTTTAATCTTAATGCACTGGGCCAAAAGATTTCTGACCTCTGGGATATTGAATTGTTTTCTACCTATGCTTCAACTGAAATGAGCACAGCATTTACAGAATGTCCTTCTCACACGGGTAATCATGTACCCTCTGAATTGATCCATATCGAAATTCTTGACGAGAAAGGTGACCAGGTGAAGCCAGGGGAAATAGGGGAACTGGTGGTGACCCCACTCGGTACCAGGACTATGCCTTTACTCAGATTCGCTACGGGAGATATGTTGACATATTATGAAGGTACATGCGCCTGCGGCAGAGATTCTACACGGTTAGGCCCGGTTATTGGTAGAAAACAACAGAAAATTAAATATAAAGGAACCAGCCTTTATCCCCAGCATATTATAGACTCCCTAAATCGTTACGAAAGGATCGAAACTTATATTGTAGAAGTCAGGATGGACGAGCATAATAATGATGAACTTATAGTGTTTGTACCTGAAGATTTTGCGGATGTTGAGGAATTAAGGGAGTTTTTAAGATCCAGGATGAATGTATCTCCAGAAATAAAAACCATGCCTTTAGAGGCATTATACAGATTAAGACAACCATCGGGAAGTAGAAAACCTCAAATTTTCAGGGATCTTCGTTGATCACACTTTCTTACAAAAGATCACGATCTTCTCGTCATGTTTGTTAGTTGTAAAAAAAATATAATCTGAACCGCCATCTTTTAATTTAAATCTTTTTCGAAGAGATTCAACAGATTCGGGAAAGTTTCTGGTAGTAACATTCCCCTTCCTAGCCTTAAAGTATCGCTTTAATTGAGCAGGCTTATAGTCTATAATATCAACTATTTCAAACTTTCTTCCAGGGAATTTTTTTAGTTCTGTAGAGGTATATAAATGGGAATGCTGATGTAGCTTATTGGTGCCGGTTTGAAGAGCGAGCTGATCAAAGAGTCCACTTTTCATTATGGCAGCATTGGGCTCATAAAGATATTTCTCCGGAAGAATATAATCGGAACTGACATTTTTATCGGCAAGGCTACCTGAAAATATTTGTTCATTCCCTGTTTCAAAATTTATGGTGTTGAGGGTCGCCTCTCCCCGGAAATCCTTTTCGATGATCCACAGCAATTCTTTTACTTCATTCCCAATCGCGATTATATGAATTTCCTTTACATACTTAAGCTCATTTAAGCCTAAACTAATATCCAGGACCGGAGAAGTTTTAAGCATTAAATTCGGGCTTTTCGCCAGGATTGAAACCAGGTTTTTGGGAATATCTGGTTCGCAATCTCCAAGTTTAAAGACTTTGCCTCCTAAATTATCCCTGCGAGCAGGGTCTGCATATACCCAGTCAAATTTGCCGGAATGATCCTTAATAGCTTTAATTCCGTCCTCAATAGCTATCTGAATATTTTTAGCTTCTAAGACCTTGAAATTATGTTCAGCAATTCTGGCCAGCTCTGCGTTACGCTCACAGTATTTAAAATGCTTAAAATTTCTTGAAATAAAGTAAGTGTCGATTCCCAGTCCACCGGTTAGGTCTATACCGTTATCTCCCTTGATTAATGCCGCTTTATATTTAGCGGTGATCTCAGAACTCGTTTGTTCGAGATTTAATTTTGGAGGATACAGGACATTGGTATTTTGAAAAAATGTAGGGTACTTTTTTTCAGCAACCTTTAAGCCTTTGATCTGTATAGCGATCTCCTGAATAGTGACTTCGGGGAAAGGACTGCCTTTTAAAATAAGGCCCGGAAGATCTTTCTTCAGGTTTTGCTTTATCCACTTTTTTATTTCCGGCTTAAGGATGCCCTTGTTCAACATAACAATTTAAAGGTCTCTCGTTAACCTTTTTACGATCTTATATTCGCTGAGGGTTTCCTTGGCGATCACTTTTAAGGCGGTATAAAAAGGTACAGCAACCACCATTCCGGTAATTCCGAATAAAAGACCTGATATAAGAATGATAAGAAATATTTCCAGCGGATGCGATTTTACGCTGGCTCCAAAGATCATGGGTTGGGAGATAAAATTATCGATAAGCTGACAGATCCCATATCCCAGCATAACATAAATAAGTCGTGGAAGGATAATGCTGCTAAAATCTGCCCCAAGGAAACTTGAGATGACGAATAACCCCATGAGAATACCTGCCAGTAAGGGCCCAAGATAGGGTACAAGATTTAAAAAAGCACAAATAAAGGCGATTGCAATGGGATTATTTATTTCGAAAACCGATAGTAGTATCGCATATAAGATAAAGAGTACTGAGACCTGTAGCGTAAGTCCAACGAAATACCTTGATAATAACACCTTGATCTTATTAAAAACCCTTTGAAACTTTTGCTCCTCACCATGATTTGCAAAAACCAGGATACTGTTCAACATCAACTTGCTGTCTTTCAGAAAGAAAAAGGAGATGAAAAGTATAGAGAAAACGGCTACCATCGTGGCTCCCAGTATCCCAAACACATTATTCAGGAATTGTGGGATAAGGCTGATGTCGAAATTTTTTACGAATTCACTTCTTTTAAGCCCTTCAATTATATTGATTTCATCTACTCCCAGGTAATTGTTAATCTGGTCGTTAAGGTCGGTTAGATCGCTTTTAAATGCCTCGATATCTATCTGTCCAAGATATTTGCTTTGCTCTATAACGATGGGAACAAACACGAAGATGATACCTACAAAAATAGCCAGTACCATGATAAGTACCATTACTACAGCTAATTGATTGGGAATTCGCAATTTGTTCCTTAGAAAAATAACGATAGGACGTCCAATCAGCGCTATAACGGCAGCGACAGCCACATAAACGATCACCGATTGAATTTCCCATAAAAAGTAGAGCAGGAGTAGGATACCAATCATGATACCTGTAGCTCTCAATATTCCGTTGGCAAAATCATGTGCTTTCACAGCGTAAATATATTATTTCTTGGGAAACTTGTTCAGGGCTTTTGTAATTTCATACAAGGCAATTCCTACAGACTGTGCCACGTTCATACTACTGTTTTTACCAAACATTTCTATATGGTAGCATTCAGAGCACTTGTCTAATACTTCTGCGGAAACCCCATGTCTTTCATTTCCAGCAATCAATAATATTTTTTCCAGCCCTTTCAGTTTGAATTCAGGCATGGGTTTACTGGTTGAAGTGATCTCAACAGCCACCGGCCTGTAACCCTTTTTTTTATAACTCTCTATAGTGGTTATACCGTTTTCCCTAAATTCAAAATCTACGGTGTTATAAGTATTTCTGGCGGTACGTTTAAGTCGGTTGCTGTTGAGATTTGGCGGTGTTCCGCAGAAAAGCAATTTTTGTATCCCAAAAGCATCGGCTAACCTGAAAATACTACCCAGATTAGCTTCCCCGGTAATATTATCTAATAGTAATACTATCGGGAATTCGGTTCGCTGAAAGGAATTTTCAGTATGTGAAAGTTGTTCGGTCAATTCTCGAAGGCATATTTAATAATGTTTGCACCCATTTTTAGTGCCTTCTGCCTAACTTCTTCAGGATCATTATGCACCTCGGGACTTTCCCAGCCATCACCAAGGTCACTTTCGAAGGTAAATAGAAGCATTAGCCGATCATTTTCAAAAATACCAAATGCCTGTGGAGGGAGGGCATCATGCTCATGGATCTTTGGTAAACCATTAGGGAAAGTATAGGCGGTTGAGAAAATAAGGTGATTTGCCGGTATCTCGACTAAATCCCTGTCGGGGAATAATTTCTTAATTTCATTGCGTACATATTTACCCATGCCGTAATTGTCATCGATATGCAGAAAGCCACCACTTAGAAGATAATTTCTAAGATTTTCCAGCTCTGCCTCATTAAATATCACGTTTCCATGACCCGTCATATGAATAAGAGGATACTGGAAAATATCTGTGCTCCCAGGTTCTACCGTAGCCGGTTTTGGAGCAATACCCGTATTGATATTCTCATTACAGAATTTAATAAGATTGGGCAAAGCAGTAGGGTTGGAATACCAGTCACCACCGCCGTTATATTTTAGCACTGCAATTTCCTGGGCATTTACTAAACCAACAACTGATATTAGCAGAAGAGTAAATATCTTAAGAATTCGACCCATTTATTTCTGATTTATTAAAGCAACAGTATGGCAGGCGACGATCGCGGCAGTTTCAGTCCTTAATCTACTGTCCCCTAGGCTAATTTGTTCCCAGTTATTCTTCAGCGCCAACTGTATTTCTTCACTGCTAAAATCACCTTCAGGACCTATTAGTATATGCACTTGTTGCAAAGGCTTAACTTTCTTTTGAAGGTATGGCTTTTCCAGCATATCCTCACAATGTGCTATCAATTTTGAGCCTTCCAGGTTTAAATTAATAAAATCCTTGAAATTAACAGGTTCATTCAGTTTAGGGAAACGGGTGTGTAAGGATTGTTTCATGGCGCTAAGCAGTACCCGTTCATACCGGTCAAGTTTAACCACTTTACGTTCACTATGGTCGCAAATAACCGGGGTGATCTCATGAACCCCGATCTCCATCGCCTTTTCAAGGAACCACTCATACCGATCGTTCATCTTGGTAGGTGCCACGATCATATGTAAATAATAGGGTGGTGGAGGCTCTTTTTCTGCTGAAATTATCCTGACCATGCACTGCTTTATATTTGCAACTATGATCTCTGCTTTAAAGATTATTCCTTTTCCATTGGTTATATTTAAAACATCACCTTCAGATTTTCGTAATACCTTGACGATGTGCCTGCTTTCATCTCTTGGGAAGGTGACCTGTGCATCATTTTCAGAAATTTCGGGATTAAAGAATAACTGCATTTTAAAATTTATATCTGGATTGCGCAGTGATATCAAATGCGGCAAAATCTTTCTTCAGGAATTTATGATATCCGGCAATACCTATCATGGCTGCGTTATCTGTGGTATATTCAAATTTAGGGATGTAACATTTCCAACCCCATTTTTTTTCGGCATCTCTCAAAGCCTGCCTTATCCCACTATTCGCAGAAACCCCGCCACCAATCGCTACTTGGTTAATACCGGTTTCCTGTACCGCTTTTTTTAATTTATCCATTAAAATTCCAATAATCGTATATTGTATGGACGCGCAAATATCCTTTAAATTCTTTTCGATGAATTCTGGATCTTTAGCAGTCTCTTTCTGCACGAAGTAAAGCACGGCAGTTTTGAAGCCACTGAAACTAAAATTCAATCCGTCAACTTTTGGTTTGGGAAATTTAAAAGCCTTAGGGTTTCCTTCCTGGGCATATTTATCTATAAGTGGGCCTCCTGGGTAAGAAATGCCCAGGATTTTGGCGCTTTTATCAAACGCCTCACCAACGGCATCATCCATTGTTTCCCCAATTACCTCCATCTCAAAATAATCTGACACCTTAACGATTTGAGTGTGTCCACCACTTATTGTCATGGCTAGAAATGGAAATTGCGGCTTGTCAAATTCCTCTTCGTCTATGAAGTGCGCAAGAATGTGAGCCTGCATATGATTAACCTCAATAAGCGGAATACTAAGACCCATGGCTAAAGACTTGGCAAAAGAGGTGCCTACCAGCAAGGATCCCATTAGGCCGGGTCCCCGGGTAAAAGCAATTGCAGAAAGATCTTTTTTATCGATATTTGCCTTCGCCAATGCTTGATGAATAACAGGGACGATATTTTGTTGATGTGCCCTGGAAGCCAGTTCTGGAACTACACCGCCGTATTGACGATGTACTTCCTGAGTTGCAACAATATTAGAAAGGATTTTCCCGTTGCAAAGTACAGCCGCAGCCGTATCATCACAGGAAGATTCTATTGCGAGAATGTTTATTTTTTGATCTGCCATCAGAAGTTATTGGACATAGAAGTTGTAAATTAGACGCAAAGTTAAAACATAAAAACGTATCAAAAAATTCTGGAAAATACTAACTAAAACGCTGGTTGCCCTCGTTTTGTTATTCATTATTTTATTGATAGTTTTTTCTATTCCTGCAGTGCAGACCTCTGTGGCTAAAAGACTTACCGATTCTCTCCGGGAAAAGAACGACGTGAACTTATCTATAGGCAGGGTGTCTCTAAGTTACTTTGGGAAAGTAAAACTCAATGAAATATATGTTGAGGATCATCATGAAAACACCTTATTGACGGCAGAAGAGATACGCTCATCCATTGTAAGTTTCACTAATCTTATTAACAATTCACCCAACCTGGGCGACACCCGTATCGAAGGGCTAAATATGCAGATGCGCCGATATAAGAATGAAGATCGCGATAACCTGGGTATTTTAATAGAAAAATTGCGGAAAGAGCCTACCGGGGATTCTACCCATTTTGAACTGCGTGCCGAAAATGTTCAAATATTAAACAGTCGCTATAGCTATATCGACGAAAATCTTGATAAACAGGATGTGCTGGTAGTGGATAGCTTGAATATTTATGCTAATGAGCTCCAGATCAATGATGCAAATATTGATATTGATATTGGAATGCTGCGTGGTTATGAACACCGGGGTATTGAGATAAGCAATCTTTCCACTCAATTTCATTACGACCCTAACCGAATGAGTCTGGTTGATATGGAACTGCAAACACCTCATTCCATAATAAATGCAGATCTACATTTTAACTATGAACTCTCAGATTTTTCAGATTTTGAGAACCTGGTTCAGTTAAAGGCAGAATTTAGACAGAGTGTCTTATCCAGCAATGATCTTCAGGCTTTCTATGATGGCTTTGGCGATGACCAGATCCTTAACTTTAAAACAAAGCTTAGCGGTACTTTGAATGATTTTTATTTGGAAAGTTTCGCTCTTACCGGCCTGGACAGAACAGAGATCTATGGAGATTTTCAAATAAAAGGTTCTTTTTCTAAAGATCCTGATACCTTCAGTATGGATGGCAGTTTTTCAGATTTTAATACGAATTACTATGACCTTGTAAATTTTCTGCCAGGTCCGTTATTGGGGAAACTGCCTGAAAATCTGAGGGATTTCGGGAATGTGAATTTAAAAGGTAATACCTATGTGACCAGTTCTTCTCTGGATGCAGATGTTTATCTAACCAGTCAGCTGGGATCTGCCGATGCCGATTTTATTCTTAGAAATTATAATAATTCTTCTACCTCTACCTATAAAGGAAAATTGATCTTTAAAGATATCAACCTGGGGAGGCTTATCAAAAATAATTCACTGGGTAAAACCAGTTTTAACCTGGATTTTGATGGAGGCGGTTTTAGTGCAGAGGACCTGAATACCCAGTTAAAAGGTGCTATTTCTAAAATAACCTATAATAACTATACGTATAAGAATATCAGGTTAATAGGAAATTTGAGGAATCCGCTTTTTAATGGGTATTTCGTTTCAGATGACCCTAATCTTCAAATGGAATTTAATGGTCTTATCGATGTTTCTGAAGACATAAACGTGTATGACTTTGAAGCATCTGTTGATTATGCCGATCTGAATACGCTAAATTTTGTGAAGAGGGACAGCGTCTCGGTATTTAAGGGCGATGTGATCATGAATATGAAAGGAACCAACATAGATAATGCTTTTGGTGATATACTACTCCTAAATACGTCTTATAGGAACCAGAACGATCTATATTATTTTGATGATCTTAATATCGCTTCGACATTCGAGGGGGAAGTGAGAACGATCACCATTAACTCTCCAGATGTGATCAACGGCGAGGTTACCGGGGTATTTAAAATTAAGGAGGTTGGATCGCTGGTAGAAAATTCCATTGGTAGCATTTATACTAACTACAAGGCTAAGACGATTACAACCAATCAATACATGGAGTTCGATTTTGATATTTATAATCAGATCGTAGAAGTTTTTTTCCCAGAGATCCAACTAGCTCCAAACACATTTATACGGGGAAGAGTAGAATCTGATGAGTCTGAATTCAGATTAACATTCAAATCACCAAGGATCGATATTTATGACAATATGATCGAGGATATTAATCTACAAGTGGATAACACAAACCCAATCTATAATACATTCTTCGAGGCCGACAGTGTTTCAACAAACCTGTATAAGTTCTCAGAATTCAGCTTTATTAATGTTACTCAACGGGATACACTTTTTATCAGATCTGAAATTAAGGGAGGGAAGACCAATACAGATGTATTCAACCTAAACCTTTTTCATACCATCAATGAAGAAAATAAATCTGTCGTAGGTATTCAGCGATCAGATTTTAAATTCAAGGAAAAGGTTTGGTATTTAAATGAGAACAGTAATAGAAGTAATAAGATCATATTCGATAATAATTTCCGGGACCTCAAGATAGATTCTTTGGTGATGAGTCATGAAAACGAGGAGATTAGGCTTAGCGGCTCCATGCGTGATTCCAGCTATAAGAATTTTAAAATGAAATTCCAGAACGTGGATATTGGTAAAATTACTCCGGAGATCGATAGCCTGGACCTGGCTGGAACCCTGAATGGCGACCTCGATTTATTACAGGAGGATGGAGCCTATTTTCCAACGACGAATTTAAAAATAGATTCATTACAGGTTAATGAGAATTATATGGGTAACCTCAATTTGAATGTTGAGGGAAATAATGATCTTACCAAATATGCGGTATATGCATTATTAAAAAAGCAAGGTTTGGAATCGCTTTCTGCTATAGGTGATATCAATGTTTCAGGAGAAGAACCGCTAATAGATCTTGAAGTCAATTTAAATAGACTAAATATGTCTATTTTCACTCCACTGGGCGCAGATGTCTTAACCGATATCCGGGGTTATGCTTCCGGGAGAGCATTTGTAACTGGCAACTATAAAAACCCCGACTTTTCAGGCAGCCTTAGGTTGAATAAAGCCGGTTTAAGGATCCCATATTTAAATGTAGATCTCGACTTCCAGGATGAGGCAAGGGTAAATCTTACCAAACAGCAGTTTGTTTTTAATGATGTAGATATTATAGATACAAAATACAAGACTCAAGGTATCCTGGACGGCACCATTTCACACCGTAATTTTTCTGAATGGTTCCTGGATCTCTATCTGCAGTCAGACAGGTTGCTGGTTCTGGACACCAAGGCAGATGAAGATGCGCTCTATTATGGCACAGCATTTATAGATGGTGAAGCGACCATCAAGGGTCCTACAGATGAATTGGTGATAAATGTAACCGCGGCCACAGAAAGAGGAACTGTTTTCAAGATCCCTTTAAGTGATTCAGAATCTGTAGGTGATAATTCCTTTATCAGGTTTTTAAGCCCGGAAGAGAAAGCAGCTAAATTAGCCGGAGAGGAAATTGAGATTCCCGAGGTAAAAGGTGTGGAGTTAATTTTTGACCTTGATATCACCAATGCTGCCGAAGTGGAGGTGGTAGTGGATAAAACTAGTGGGAGTACCTTAAGAGGTCGTGGTTCGGGAAACCTGTTGTTGGAGATTAATACCAATGGTAAGTTCAATATGTGGGGAGACTTTATAGTGTATGAAGGAGTCTATAATTTTAAATACGCTGGTCTGGTTCAAAAGGTATTCACCGTAGAATCTGGAGGCAGTATCAATT
>JBFGDP010000065.1:0-10448 GCA_041580575.1 Christiangramia sp. | reverse complement strand
TCGTAGCTTTCTTTATTATTTTAAGTTACCTGCCAGATTCAGTAAGTTTCACTAATGCCCTCGAGATCGCGGGTACCAGTGGAAAAATGAACATACTCGACTATTCGTTCGACCTTGAGAACAGATATACGCTGTGGAGTGGTTTAATAGGCGGAAGTTTCCTGGCCCTCTCCTATTTTGGTACAGACCAGAGTCAGGTACAAAGATATCTCTCGGGTGGTACGGTAAGAGAAAGCCAGATGGGGATGATCTTTAACGGTCTGCTTAAAGTCCCCCTGCAATTCTTTATTTTGCTGGTTGGGGTCATGGTTTTCGTTTTTTATCAATTCAATACCGCTCCTTTAAATTTTAATCCTGCAGCCACAGAGACCGTTTTAAATTCAGATTATGCCGAGCAGTACCAGGACCTGATGATCGAAAATGAAGAAATACAGGCCAGGAAACAACATATTAGTCTTGTCTATGCCGAAAATAATTCGGGATATACAGAATCACAAAAAGCAGATTTTAAGGAACAATACCTCGAACTGGAACAACTACAAAAAAAGGTCAGGGAAGAAGCAAAATTATTCATCGATGCATCAGATGTCGATGCAGAGAGTAATGATAAAGATTATGTATTTATTCATTTTATACTGCAAAATCTGCCCCGTGGATTTATAGGATTACTACTCGCTGTGATCTTATCTGCCGCCATGTCTTCCACCGCCTCTGAACTTAACGCCCTCGCTTCTACTACGGTTATAGATCTATATCGTAGAAATCACAAAGAGGCACGAAGTGAAGAACATTATCTTGCAGCATCGAAATGGTTTACATTAATGTGGGGTCTTATCGCTATAGCTTTCGCCAGTCTTGCCGACCTGTTCGATAACCTTATTCAATTAGTGAATATCATAGGTAGTTTATTTTATGGAAATGTGCTGGGTATATTTCTACTAGCATTTTTCATAAAATACGTTAAAAGTAATGCGGTATTTATCGCTGCGATCATTACCCAGGCTATCGTATTCCTGGTCTTTGAATTAGAACTAATGCCTTATTTATGGTTGAACGTCCTGGGTTGCTTACTGGTGATGTCTATAGCATTCGTGATCCAGACATTTTCCGGGAAGGATTCTGAAATAGAGCTATCATGATGCGAAAGATCAAGTGGGGAATAGTAGGCTTAGGGAAAATAGCTCATAAATTTGCTGAAGGCCTGGCCAGGGTTCCTGATGCAGAATTATATGCCGTCGCCAGCAGAGACCTTGAGAAGGCAAGAGGTTTTTCTGAAATTCACGATACACAAATAGCCTATGGATCTTATGAAGATTTACTAGAGGACGAACATGTCGAGGTCGTTTATATCGCTACTCCCCATGTATTTCATCACGAACTCACAACAAAATTCCTGCATCATGGAAAGGCGGTCTTATGTGAGAAACCTTTTGCCATGAATGTGCTGGAAGCCCGTGAAATGGTCAAGCTTGCACGCGAGAAAAAGATTTTTCTTATGGAAGCTCTTTGGACCAGGTTTTTGCCACATTATGAATTTGTATTAAAGGTTATTAATTCAGGAGAGTTTGGAAAGGTTCGATCCATCAGAGCAGATTTCGGCTTCCCGGCGACCTTTGATAAGGAAAAGCGCCTTTTTAATAAATCCCTGGGAGGTGGCAGTTTGTTAGATATTGGGATATACCCCGTATTTCTGGCATATACTATCCTGGGCATTCCTGATAAGATCCTGGCAACAGCCGAGTTTGCCGAAACCGGGGTTGATGCATCCTGCGAAATATGTTTTTTGTATCCAAACGCCGCCAGGGCAGATCTGGTTTCTACTTTTATGAAAAAAACTCCTACTACGGCTGAGATCCAGATGGACTATGCCAGCATACATATAAATAGCCGATTCCATGAACCTAGCTCTATCAGAATAAAATCTAAAGGAAAAGATGAAGTCATCGATTTTGGTGTAGAGGGCCCGGGTTATGAATTTGAAGCAGCACATGTTACGAAGATGCTGCAATTAGGTAAAACAGAAAGTAACATATGGGATCTTGACAAAACCCTTGACCTAATGTATTTACTGGATAAAGTAAGGGTTGAAATAGAATTAAACTATTAAAAAGAAAAAGGTTTTCTGTTATTAAACATCAGCCTGAGATTATATCAGGAATTTTTGGAACTCCTATTAAAGAGTTTGATGCAATACTAACAGAAAACCTTGATTAGATTGTAGAGAAGAATTATTTAGTTCCTCCCCACTCCTGGATAGATTCCTTGTTCATTTTTACATAATCGGCGTTATTCGCCTTTTCGGCAGAAGCCAGGGATTTCTTAGCCGTTGCTATAGCCTGTTCCTTTTTACCCATCTCTGCTTCAATCAGAGATTTTCTTCTAAGGATCCAGAAAGCCTGGTCACCAGCCATCTCGGTAGCCCTGGTTACCCACTCTAAAGCTTTATTAAGGTCTTTCCCGGACTCATGATAGTATGAAGCAGCCGCAAAATAGTCGTTCGCAGAAGGACCATTCATTATCTTTTCTATACTTGCACTGGCTTTTTGATCTGTAGGAACTTCCAATGATAACATGGCAATGGTATTCTCCCAGATAAAATTCAGCGTAGCAGAATCATTCTTTAGATCATCGATTACGATCGTAAAGGTTTCCATTTTCATAGGCATTTCCATAGTTTTAGCCGTAGCTTTTACAGCCACTTTGCTTTCATCCCAATCCTGCGGTACACCCCAGTTATCTGATTTGGAATAAAAAATGACCTCCCATGATTCCTTATTCGGGATCGTATAAATAGCGTAGGTACCTTTTTTCAGCTCCTTGCCGTTGATCTTGACATCATCGCTAAAAGTAATCTTGGTATTGGCATTAGCACCGGTTCTCCATATCTCTCCATAAGGAACCAGGTCACCAAAAATGGTTCTTCCACGCATTCCCGGCCTGGAGTATTCCACACTTACATCAGTAAGACCTACCTTTTGTTCGATCTTTCCAAAAGGACTAGGTGCTGGCGTCTCAATTTGTGCACTTACAGAAAAGGTAAGGCATAAAATAATCGCAATAGATACTAGTTTTCTCATATTTAGGTATTTTAATTCTTAGTAAATATAATAAGAAGACCCTTTAAAAAAGCTACACTTTCCAGTAATCCTCACATCAATTTAATTTTTGTTTAACTATATATATTTTATTTTAAACAAAAGCTGACTTATTTTTACAACAAATTCATTTTATGAAGATCTACACGTTGCGCAGCATTCAAAAGTTACCCATCAGCCCGGAGGAAGCATGGAACTTTTTGTCTGATCCAAAGAATTTAAAGACGATAACTCCAGATTATATGGGTTTTAAAATCATTTCGGGGGCAGACAGACCAATGTTTGCTGGCCAGATCATTCAATACCTGGTAACTCCTGTCGCAGGTGTAAAGACGAAATGGGTTACAGAGATCACTCATGTGAAAGAGGGTGAATATTTTGTTGATGAACAACGTTATGGTCCATATGCACTTTGGCATCATAAGCACTTTATAAAACCAATCCCAGGAGGTGTGGAGATGGAAGATATTATAGATTATAAACTACCCCTGGGATTTCTTGGCAGGCTTGCACATCCTATCCTGGTAAAACCAAAACTGGAGGAGATTTTTGATTACCGGAAGCAAAAGTTAGTAGAACTATTTGGAAGGTACAATGAGGATTCCACAAAAACTGAAATCCTCAAACAGGATATTTTAAATTAAAGATTATGAAAAACATATTATTAATTGGAGGTTCTACCGGCATTGGTTTTCAAATTGCCGAATTAATGAGAGAGAATCATAAGATCTTTGTAGCCTCCAGGAATACAGGTGATCTGGATACGAATAAAGTAACGCATTTAGAGTTTGATGTTTTAAAAGATGATATTTCAGAACTTGATCTCCCAGACACTCTTGATGGTTTGGTTTACTGTCCCGGCAGTATAGATTTGAAACCATTTAAAATGATTAAGCCAGAAAATTTTGAAAAGGAGATGAATTTAAATTTCTTCGGTTTGGTGAGGTGTGTACAGGGATGTCTGGATAAATTAAAGAGTTCCAATCAGGCCAGTCTGGTCTTTTTTAGCACAGTTGCAGTGAAAGTAGGAATGCCTTTTCACACCAATGTTGCGGCAGCTAAAGGTGCTATAGAAGGATTTTCTAAAGCTTTGGCGGCAGAATATGCTCCTAATTTCAGAGTAAATGTTATCGCTCCATCCTTAACCGATACACCTCTGGCTCAGAAACTACTATCTAACGATGATAAGAGAGAAAGAATGGATAGCAGGCATCCCTTAAAACGAGTTGGAGAGGCTAAAGACATTGCGAATCTGGCGGCTTTTCTTTTAAGTGATACCAGTAGCTGGATCACAGGCCAGGTATTAGGGGTAGATGGCGGCCTGTCCACCATAAATAATAATTAATGGGTAAAGAAGTAAATATTTTCTGGTTTAGAAGAGATCTTCGCTTAGATGACAATGCAGGTTTAAAAGCGGCACTAAGAGATGAGCTTCCCGTTATGCCCATATTCATTTTTGATAAAGAAATCTTAGATAAATTACCGGAAGATGACGCCAGGGTAAGTTTTATTTATGATACGCTGCAGGAGATGCGCAGCAAGTTACAGGACGAATATGACAGTTCCTTAGCTATGTTTTACGGGACCCCCGAAGAGGTTTTTAAAGAATTAATCAAAGATTACAAATTAGCGAAGGTTTTTACCAATAGAGATTATGAACCTTACGCCAAAGAAAGAGACGAAAAAATAAAGGAGTTACTGGGCAAAAACGAAATTGAACTTCTTGATTTTAAGGATCAGGTGATCTTTGAAAAAGACGAGGTAGTTAAACAGGATGGAGATCCCTATGTTGTCTACACGCCTTATAAAAATACCTGGAGGGAGAAATTCAGGAATACAGAAATAGATTTTCATTATACAACCAGATTCATGGATAATCTTTATAAAAACAGCAGACTGCCAAACCTGAGTCTAAGTGATATGAACTTCAAGAAATCTTCGATTAAAGTTCCCGACTATAAACTGACTCCGGGTCTTATTAAAGATTATCAGGATAAACGGGATTATCCTGCAGTTGATGGAACTTCAAGGTTAGGACCACATCTTCGATTTGGTACTGTGAGTGTTAGACAAATGGTTAGGGATGCAAATAAGGAAAAAAATAAGACCTTTCTGGATGAGTTGGTATGGCGGGAATTTTTTATGCAAATCTTATTTCACTTTCCCGGTACGGTTACAGATGCCTTTAAAAAGAAATATGACCGCATTAATTGGCGTAATAACGAAGAAGAATTTGAACTATGGAAACAGGGAAAAACCGGATATCCCCTGGTTGACGCCGGAATGAGACAATTAAATAAAACTGGATTTATGCATAACAGAATAAGAATGCTGGTGGGCTCTTTTCTATGCAAACATCTTTTGATCGACTGGAGATGGGGCGAAGCATACTTCGCAGAGAAATTACTTGATTATGAAATGTCTTCTAACGTTGGAAACTGGCAATGGGTTGCCGGAAGTGGCGTGGATGCGGCTCCTTATTTTAGAATTTTTAATCCAACTACCCAGATCGATAAATTTGATAAGGATAAGGAATACATAAATGAATGGGTCCCGGAATATGGAACGGACGAATATCCCGAAAAAATGGTAGATCATAAGGAAGCCAGGGAACGTGCGCTGGCCACATACAAGGAGGCCGTAAGTTCTAATTAAAAAGCTTTCTCGCTTTCTCCAGATCTTCAGGAGTATCTATACCGATACTTTTCACGCTCGTCTCCACCATTTTTATCTTTTTCCCATACTCCAGGTATCTTATACATTCTATTTTTTCAGCAGCTTCGAGCGGTAACATAGGTAATTTGTAAAAATCCATCAGCGCCGATTTTCTGAAGGCATAGATACCGATATGTTTGTAATAAGTTACTGTTCTTGATGTATCTCTGGGATATGGAATTGGAAATCTGGAAAAATACAGAGCAGAATCATCTTTTCCAGTGATCACCTTAACATTATTAGGGTCTGTAATTTCATCACTATCCTTTAAGGCTGTTTTTAGTGAGGCAAGATCAATATTTTCAGCGTCATCTTGATTAAACACTTCCAGTAATTTAGCCAGGCTGTTCTTATCTATAAATGGCTCATCTCCTTGCACATTCACTACGATGTCCACATCCATATGCTCAACTGCTTCAGCAATCCTGTCACTACCACATTCATGTGGTATACTGCTTCTTATCACCTGTCCCCCTTCATTTACAATCTCATCAAAGATCTTATTACTATCTGTAACCACATATACCTCATCAAAGAGACCAGTGGCAACAGCAGCTTCATACGTTCTGGTTATCACGGTTTTCCCATTCAGGTCTTTCATTAACTTTCCGGGAAATCTCGATGCTTCATATCGCGCAGGGATCATTGCTATAACCCGGTTTTTTTGAGGTCCTTTCATATCAAATTTTCCGTAAAAGTAAGAATTAGTTGGATGCGAAAAAATCATCTCCAAAGCCAATAAGATATAATTTATCCTGTGCCCTGGTAACAGCTGTGTATAACCATCTAAGATATTCTTTCCCTACTCCATTAGGAAGATATGGTTGTTCTATGAAAACATTTTTCCACTGGCCACCCTGGGATTTATGACAGGTAATGGCGTAGGAAAATTTGATTTGTAAAGCATTAAAGTATTTATTGTTCTTAATATTCATAAACTGCTTATACTTAGACCGTTCATCTGCATAATCTTTCTTGACCTCCTCGTATAATTTGTTGGATTCTTCATAGGTGAGAGAAGGTGTGTTACTGGTAAGAGTGTCCAGCATGATCACGGTTTCAAATGGTCTCATCTTAGGGTAATCTACCATCTGCACCTGTACTTCGGCAAACCTGAAACCATACAATTCCCTGAACCCAAAAATTTCCAACACCTTTACAATATCACCATTTGCGATGAAACCTGCTTCGCTGGTGGGCTTCACCCAAAAATAATTGTTTTTCACCACCATTAAGTAATCACCCGCAGAAAGCTCCTCTTCCTGAAAAAGTATTCGTGACCTAATCTGTTGATTATACAGGTTCGCTCTTTTATTTGACCGAACAATAATACTGGTGTCCTCATATCCGTCTATACCGTAAGAATCCTGAATAGCATCCATGATCTCGTACCCATCATTCAGACGAATAACATCTGCATTCTGTGTTATCTCAAATTTGAAACTTTCATAGAATTCTTCCTGTAAACTTTCTCTGATAAGAGTGGCATTATGCAGAATGTCACTGCCCTCACTCTGCCGCACTACTTCGTCAAGTTCAATAAATGATACTGCCTTGTCATAATTCTTTTTAAGCTTATCTTCTTCCAGGGCAGGGCTTAATTCCATTTTAACCGGAGGAAGCTGGGCCGTATCCCCAATAAGTATTAACTGGCAGTTATGTCCCTGGTATACATACTGAATAAGATCATCCAGCAAGGAACCATTTTCGAATAATTTGGAATTTCCTCCATCATCAGAGATCATAGAGGCTTCGTCTACTATAAAAAGTGTGTTCTTATGTTTATTTGGTTGTAAAGTGAACTGCACTCCTCCTCCACTGGATTTCTTAGGGAAGTATATTTTTTTATGGATCGTAAAGGCTTCCTTTTTAGAATAATTCGAGATCACTTTGGCAGCCCTGCCGGTGGGGGCCAGCAATACTCCTGACTTCCTGATCTTCCACAAATTTTTTACCAGGGTACTAATAATGGTAGTTTTACCAGTTCCGGCAAATCCTCTTAATAAAAAAAGGCGGTCCTTCCCGCCATTTACAACAAACTCTGAAAGCATTTGCAACGCAACATCCTGTTTATGCGTCGCGGCAAATCCAAGATCTTCTAATAATAATTTAAAAAAGGAATCCGGAGTGGGTTTTTCCATAAAAAGTGCATAAGAGATCAAAGATAAGAATGGATTTTTAGGACAGAAACTTTTGCGAATAAAAAAAAGTTGTAGATTTGCGTGTAACCAATAACCTTCAAATTAAAACATAAACTTTAAAACATGAGATTTGTAATTCAGATACTTCTTTGGTTGGTGATTATCTTCCTGGCATATCTTACTTTCAACGCGGTTTACGAACCGATACAGTTCAATAAAATTAAAGAGAAAAGATACGCTAAGGTTATCAAAAACCTTAAGGATATCAGATCTGCTGAATTAGCGCATAAAGAGGTAACTGGAAAATTTCAGGGTGACTGGGATAGCCTGGTTAAATTCCTGGATACTGCAGAATTCGCAATTACCCAGCGTCGTGATACTACCTTCCTTGATGAGGAATACAAAAAGACGTATGGTGTAGATCAATATATAGAAAGTGTAGTGATCGATACTCTAGGCTTTGTTCCGGTAAAAGATTCATTATTTAAGGGGAACGAAGAGAGATATCGTACCATGATGAATATACCTATCGAAGGTGTAGATGGTACATTTGACCTTGAAGCTGGTACTATTCTAAAAGGTGAAAATAAAATCCCTGTTTTCGAAGTAAAAGTTGCGAAAGCAAGAATTCTTAACGATCAGGACAGAACTTTGGTTCTTCAGGAAAATGAGATCCAGTCTGTAGATGATGTTAATGGAAGATACATAAGCGTAGGTTCTATGAACGAGGTCAATACCAGTGGTAACTGGCCAAAAGTTTACGGTGACAACGAATAAAGATAAAAATCCAACAAAGAAACTGTCCATTCAGGTTAGCCTGAATGGACTTTCTTTTTGTATCCTAAACCAGGATACACGAGAGATCAGTTTTTTTAAAAAAGTGACCTTAGATAAGCAGTTAGACCCAGTTAAGGTCCTGGACAGGATAGAAGCTATCTATGAACAGGAAACTGAATTACAGGAAAGCATGCACGAGGTTGTCCTGTTATTCAACAACCCCCTTTTCAGCCTGGTTCCTAACGACCTTTTCACCGAAGATAATGCCGCCAGTTATTTAAAATTTAATACCAGAATCCTTAAAACAGATTTCATTGCTTTTGATAAACTGGATAGGGATATTGTGAATGTATATATTCCCTATACCAATATCATTAATTACTTTTTTGATAAGTACGGGGAATTTGAGTACAAGCACAGTCTAAGCGTTCTTATAGAATCGCTGCTCGCCCTGCCAAGAAATTCTAAAGGCCCAACAGTTTATTTACATACTCATTCTAATTATTATCAAATTGTGGTAATTGAAAATGGTAAACTCCTATTTGCCAATAGTTTTGAGTATGACACAAAAGAAGATTTTCTATATTATCTATTATTTACAGCAGAGCAGCTTAACCTGGACCCCCAGGTTTTTGACTTAATCCTGCTTGGAGATATAGATCAGGATTCACCTGAATACAAGTTGGCCTGGGAGTATATCAGGAACATTTCATTTTTGGGTCCATTTCATTCTTATAGCTTTAATCCTTTAGTAAGTCCAAAGGATGAAATCTCAGATTATCTACTTATAAAATCTTTGTAATGCGAATTATTTCCGGAACCCATAAAGGAAGAAGAATTACTGCACCCTCTAAACTTCCGGTTAGACCTACTACAGATGTTGCCAAGGAAGCCTTATTCAATATTCTTAATAATAGGTTTCATATTTCACAGGTTAGTGTATTAGACCTTTTCTCTGGTACAGGAAATATCTCTTACGAGTTTGCAGCCCGGGGTGCCGAAAAAATTACGGCCGTAGATGCGAACTATGATTGCGTTAAATTCATCAAAAAAACAGCTTCAGAATTAGATTTTCCTGTGACAACCGTTAAAAGCGATGTCTTTAAATACCTGGAAAAAGTACCGGTTCGGGCTGATATCATTTTTGCAGACCCGCCATATAATTTAGATAAAAAGGAATTTTCCCGAATCGCAGACCTGGTTTTTGAAAAAGCCATGTTAAATGATAATGGCCAATTAATTCTGGAGCATTCCAAACATACCGACCTGTCTGACCTGCGTAATTTTTTGGAGAGTCGTAAATACGGAAGTTCAGTTTTTAGTTTCTTCGAATAATTATTATCTTGGAATATGGCTAAAACTTCAAAAAAACTAAACTTAAGTTTTACAGTTCTTGAATTCCATGGATCGGTCGTGGTATCTACAGTTAAAGAAGATATCGTTTTTGACCAGGATCATATTACCCAACTAAGAAAGATTTGCGCTGAATATTTCCAGGGTCAACCATTTGTATATATTACCAACAGGAAATATAATTATAATGTGAACCCGGTGGTTTATATAAATCTCATTCAAACCAATACGCTGAAAGGTATCGGTGTAGTGAGTAAAAATCTTGAGCGATTAAAAACGGCAAATTTCGAAAAAAACTTTTCCCCGGTACCATACGAGTTATTCGACAATAAGAATGAAGCGATCGCCTGGGCAAATAGTATTCTGG